>JAKORJ010000068.1 GCA_029777885.1 Bacillota bacterium
AACACCGGCCCTGATATCGAGGGCAGCCTCGAGGTGGTTGTGCCCCATTACAACAGCAGCATATCATACTCCGTGCCCGTGGTCATACCCGGCGATACGACCAAGGAATATACCGTAATGGTAAAGATCCATGGGATAATACGGTCACTGGATGTCATGCTCAAAAATAAAAGCGGCAGGGTACTGGAGAAGCAGACTATAAGAGATATCAACTCCATTATGAACGATGTCAGCCTGCTCGGCATAGTGACCGATGACGGCTCGTCTCTTGGCTATTTCAGGGATAAGGTCAGCGGCTTTGTCTTCAGTTATTTTGATGCTGTGACCATGTACGCAGGGACCTTCCCGGATAGGAAGGAGATCCTCGACAATTTCGGGATCCTTATCATAAACAACCTGGAATCCGACAGCCTTACAAAGGATCAGACGGCAGCCCTCAATGCCTGGCTGAAAGGGGGCGGAGTCCTGATTGTCGGGACTGGGATAAACGGCTCGCGTACCCTGTCAGGTCTGAGCCCTTCGGTCGTGCCTGTCAGTGCAGGTGACCTCCTGACTCTTGATGACCTGTCCTCTTTGGAAGATATGTCCGGGCTTGATGCGCCCGGAGGCAAGCTGACGGTCATGGAGCTGGACAAAAACACCGGCGAGGCCGTGCTTGCCCAGGATGACCATGTACTAGTAAAGCGCATAGCATCCGGCAAGGGATACATCTATGTATCCGCCTTTGATCTGGGCACGGAGCCCTATCTTGGCTGGGAGGGCAACCTCAGGCTTTGGGATATCCTGCTCAACCTGACTCTGCCACAGCAAAAGCTTTCGGAAATAACCAGCCCGAACATATATAAGGAGACACCAGTAGATCTGCTGGCTGCCATTCCGGCTATGGATATGCCTCCAATCACCTATATACTCTTTATATTCCTTCTGTACCTGGGAATGGCAGGGCCGCTCAACTACCTAGTGCTTAAGAGGATTGACAAGCGGGAGTGGTCCTGGTTCACCATACCGGCCTTGTCGATAGTGTTTGCGGTCCTTATCTATGCGATAGGGTTCGGCACCAAGGGCAATGAACTGGTGCTGAGCACCATTTCTGTCCTGGAAATGGATAAGGATTCCGACCAGGGCAACCTGACCAGGTATATGGGTGTTTTCATGCCCACCAGGGGGGATTATAAGATCGATATTGACACTGACGGCCTGATTTCGCTGGTAGAAGAAAAGGGCATGTCACATTTTCCGCAGACAGCCCAGGGCGGCGATATAAATTCCAGGATAATCCAGGGAAGGCCTTCGCAGATAATGTTTGAGGACGTCAATGTGTGGATGATGAAGACCTTCATGATAGATGGGCACCAGGTCGATGCAGGCACCATAGATGCAGATCTGAAGTATGAAAACGGCAAAATCACAGGGACCGTGACAAACAACACAGGGTTCCCCCTGGAGGACTTTATAGTCTATACGCCCTATTCCTATAAAAAGATAGGCAATATAGCAGCAGGCGAATCGAAAAGCGTGGAACTGGATGCCCCAACGCTTATCCAGCCAGGCTTTGGCGGCAACTACTACATGATGCTGGATGATCTGTTCCCCTACTATGGCAGATATAGGGGCAGCTCGGAGGAAAGAGACCAGTATGTACGCCGCCAGCTTTTCAGCCAGCTGGTCGTTAATAAAAATGAATATGTCAAGGTGCCTGTAGGTAACAACATCCCAAGAGAATTTGCCGTTGAATTCTTTGCCTTCTATGAGCCTGATGATACGGACAAGGTGAAGATCAACGGTCGTAAGCCCGAAAGCATCGTCAAATGGGGTGTTGTAAAAGGCAATCTGGATGTCGAACTGGTGACAGAGGGTCAGGTATTCATCCCGCCGGGATATATATTCGGAGAGTTTGATTATGCGATGTCGAACAACACCACCTTTGAAGGCAGCCATGTCGTCCTGGTCGATCAGCAGAGTTATGCGGGATTTTCAGTGGACCTGTCACCATACATGGACCTGAAGGATTTGAAGGTCAGAATCACCGTTCTCCCGGAATGGGGCAATATATCTATAATGGTCTACGACCAGACTGCTGACAGATATGTGCAGATAAACGAATATGCAATATATAATGATTATACATTGGAGATCAATGACGAAAACAAATACTTGCTGACAGACGAAAAAGGCATGGTGTATTTGCGGATTTCACAGACAGGCCAGGAGTTTGTAAGGGTAAGCCTGCCCAATGTATCCGTTGAAGGGAGGACGGAATGATGCTTGTGATCGAAAACTTGGTCAAGAAATACGGCTCCTTCACGGCAGTGAACAATCTCAGCCTCAGGCTGGATACCGGCGACATATATGGTTTCGTCGGGCCCAACGGGGCAGGCAAGACCACTACCATGCGGATCGTAGCTACTCTGATGAAGGCCACCAGCGGTACCGTCAAGGTGGCGGGCATCGATGTCGCCGAAAACCCGATGGAGGTCAGGGGCAAGCTGGGCTATATGCCGGACTTTTTCGGTGTATACGACAATCTCAAGGTACATGAATACCTGGATTTTTACGGCAGCTGCTACGGGCTCAGCGTAAACGAGCGGAAGAAAAGGACTGACGAGCTGCTGGAGCTTGTTGAATTGAGCGATAAAAAGGACAGCTATGTCGATGCCCTTTCCAGGGGTATGAAGCAGCGCCTTTGCCTGGCCAGGAGCCTGATGCACAACCCCGAGTTCCTGATCCTGGATGAACCGGCATCCGGTATGGACCCCAGGGCCCGCATAGAAATGAAGGGCATACTGAAGGCCCTTGGAAGCATGG
>JAKORJ010000069.1 GCA_029777885.1 Bacillota bacterium
ATATGATATTACAAAGCAGGGAATTAAGCAATATATTTTTATAAGCTTCATTCACCTTGTCAGAATATTAGGGTCATTATCGAATGGGGCAGGCTTTGTGCCCTGGCTATGAGGTCATTATACCTAAGGTTGAAATCAAAGCCCCTGTCAGTGCGGTTCAGTACGACAAGCACCTTATTGCCCTCAGGCGTCCTGAATGCGACAGTCTCCAGGCTGTCGTCAAAGCATGAGCTGCCTATTCGCCTGCTACCCGGCCTTATAAACTTGCTGAAATGGCCTATGTAGTAATAGGAGGTTTCAAAGCAGTAGGTATCATTCCTGGTGTCGGCCATGACCGGCGCGTCGCAGTAGTTGGCCACATGATTGGGGCCGCCGATCTCGTTCAGTATCATGTTCCAGTCCGTCCAGGCGCTGGTATGATGCTTCAGGTCACCAAGAATTTCGTGGCCGTACTGCTCACCTGAGAGCCAGGTACCCCGTTCCTTGTGGTAGGTGACGCAACCTTCTGAAAAAATCAGCTTCTTTTCAGGCCATCTTCTGTGCACTGCGTCCAGGGCGTCAAAATGGTCTCCGCTGTACCAGTGGAAGGCGGTGCCGTAGATATACCTGGCAGCATCCGGGTCCTCGTAGGCTGCCCTGGCACGCTCGTAAACCCGTTCCTTGTTGTGATCCCAGATCATTATCTTTACATGGCCAAGCCCCTCTTTTTCCAGGACCGGCCCTAAATAGTTCTTTACAAAATCCTTTTCCTCTTCTGCGGTATAAACGCAGCTATCCCAGGTCTGAACGGCCTTGGGCTCGTTTTGCACGGTTATGCCCCAGATATTGACGCCCTCTTGAGCGTATGCCTTTATGTACTTTGCATAATAACGGGCCCATGCATCATAGTACTCTGCCTTCAGCTTGCCGCCGCGGTTCATCTGGTTGTTAGTCTTCATCCAAGCCGGGGGGCTCCAGGGGGAGCTGAACAGCTTGAAATCTGCCCCTTCAATGGCTATAGCCTCCTTTATCAGCGGCAGAAGAGCGGCACGGTCCCGCTCTATGGAGAATGACTCCAGAGAGATATCATTGTCTTTGACATAGCTGTAGTTGCCCAGGGAGAAATCGCAGCTGTTGATATGGGTGCGGCAGAAGGTATAACCGATCCCCTTGTCAGGGCTGAAGTAGGCTTCCAGGATCTGTTTCCGCTTGTCAGGGCTCAGCTTGTAGAAGGTATCGGCCGCAGCCTCGGTAAAAGCGCCGCCGAAGCCTATTATCTCCTGGTATTCGACATCATCATAAACGTTGATGACCTGAAGCTCTTCACCCTCAGTATCCGGAGCAAAGCAAAGATCATCCTTCCGGGTGATCCGGTCACTCGTATCCCGTGCAGTCTGGAATACCTTGATCCTCACATGTTCATTCTTTTCCGTTGTCATCTTCCTTCCCCTTTCCACCTATGATCATAAAATGCTTCTTCATAAGTTTTATAGCCTGCCTTTTCGATCTTTTCTTGTCCAGGCGCAGAAGGGCGATCTCATAATCGGTCAGCATTATCATGCCTGGATGCTCTTCCTGGGTCAACTGCATTTTCTGTTTCCGCTTATCATTTAAGTCAATAACCTTGGAGTCTTCCATGACCTATAGTCACCTCCGATCATCGACCAGGTTGAACCAGGGCAGGCTCCGGTACTCGTCGAGCATCCTGGATATCCTGAATATAAAGCCCTTGATTTCCGGAACCGTTATAAGGATGCCGGCTGCCTTGCGGACGGCCCTTATAAAATCAGGCTGCAGGTCCTTTTTTTCAGCCTCCGATGCCAGGGGGCAGATGCCCTTTGCCCTGATGTCCATTTTTATAAGAAGAATGTCATCTTGTGAAAGGTAGGGTATGAGGGGGAATATCCTGCAGGACAGAGGCCGCATATGCCGTATGCATGTCCCGGAGCACCTGGCCAGATTAAGCCCCGGCATCACCTTGTCAACCGGCACGATACTCAGCCATGAGCCTTGATCCTTGAGCAGGTCCTCCTCGCCAGGAAACAGGTACATACCGCAATCTTCGATGCCGCCGTCGCAGCAGGCCTTGTTGCACAGGGTGCCGCAATCCCGCCGCAAGGGCGTGACCTTGTTCAATATGTCATAAGCTTCCTTCAACGCTTCCAGCCTGTCCATTTGCATCTCCTGTCCAATTCCTGTTAAAATAAGTATATAACAATAATGCTTACCTGCCAATAAATATTTCGACTATATACAGGATATAGGCTGCGACTTTGCAAATTTACAAAGTCAGTTTTCTGTGCTATTATGTTGTATATTATAAAAGAAATCTGTCTATATATGTTTGTGCAACGAGCATCTGCCGCTGCAGTATACATAAATAACCGGGAAGCAGGTGAACCACAATGAGTACTGAGACCAGTGCCGGCATGCGGCTGCTGTTTTTTATTGTCAAAAAGCTCACAGTGCTGGTATTGCTGATAATGGTGATAATGATAGCATTTTTTATTGCCTATGACATGGCCAATGTATATGTGTTTCTGGACGACGGCATGACCCAAAGGGCGAATGTTATACTAAACAATGAAGACCCGACCGTGCTCAACAGGTTTTTTACTTTGAAATATCTAAACTCCGATCCGATGCTGAACAGCAATCCGTTCAGGGATTATATCATACAGGATTACGACTATAAGCTCAAGGTCACAAAGCTGTGGGTCTGGCCCTGGCAGTCGAGCACTGTGGTAGAGGTCATCGAGTATATCAAGGAGGATTCCTGGATGTTTACTATCACCGATGATTTCAGAGCCAGGCTTATAGCCGCCCAGGCGCCGGATGGGCTGGAAGAAGGCGAGGAGTTCCAACTGAAGATACCCAAGCCCCAGTGGCAGAATGGTAAGAAGGAGATCCACTTCAGGAAAATCGACGGCCAATGGAAGATAGATGGCATAGTATTTATTGAAAGCCTTAAACCGGAGGATATGAAGTAGCTGCATGATGCAGCGAATGATAAAATTTTGATAAATTGGAAAGATAAGACCGGTATAATGCCGGTATTTTTTTTGGAGGAAGCTTCGGACATGCTAATCGGTAATGTTGAGATCAGGACAAACGTGTTTTTGGCTCCCATGGCAGGGATCACGGACAAGGTCTTCCGCATGCTGTGCCGCGAACAGGGCTGCGGTATGGCCTATACGGAGATGGTGAGCGCCAAGGGCCTTTTCTACGGAAGCGAAAAAACGGAAGACCTGCTTGAAACGTACCCGGACGAACACCCTGTGGGAGCCCAGATATTTGGCTCGGATCCGGATATAATGGCAAGAATGGCAGAGAGGGTATCCGGCCTTGATGTTGACATAATCGATATTAACATGGGTTGCCCCACGCCCAAGATCGTCAATAACGGCGATGGGAGTGCCCTGCTGAAAAACCCGAAGCTGGCCGGGGAGATCATCCGCCGGGTAGTCAAGGCATCCAGCAAGCCGGTCACGGTGAAGATCCGCAAGGGCTGGGATGGTTCTTCCGTCAATGCCGTTGAAATAGCCCTGATAGCCCAGGAGGCCGGGGCTGCGGCAGTCACGGTGCATGGCAGGACCCGGGAGCAGTTTTACTCGGGGGAAGCAGACTGGGATATAATTGGGGAAGTCAAGGCAAGGCTGTCCATACCGGTCATAGGCAACGGCGATGTGTTTTCGGCAGAGGCTGCAGCTGAGCTGATCAGGCAGACCGGCTGCGACGGGGTCATGATAGGCCGGGGGGCGCTGGGGAACCCGTGGATATTCAGGGATGTTGTTTCCTACCTTCAAAAGGGGATAGTAGGGTTTCCGCCCAGCCCGTCGAAAAAGATCAGCATGGCTCTCAGGCACCTGAGGATGTTATGCGATTACAAAGGCGAGAGGGTGGCGGTAAATGAAATGCGGAAGCATATCGCCTGGTATCTGAAGGGCTTGAGGGATTCGGGCAGGATCAAGGCCATAATAAACAAGGCCTTGAGCGAGGCTGAAATAAGGTCAGTCCTGCAGGCCTATTTGAATGAGCTTGAGGGCTGAGAACAAGGGAAAACCGGAAGCAAACATTTTTCCTGTTTTATTGAAAAAATGCTCCGACAGGGGTATTATATATGTGGACAAGATTGTGCACAAAACTGCAATATGTGCACAAGGGAGGGATGCCTTACGGATTTTTACAGGATAGGCGATAAGATAATCAGCCGGAAGAAGATATCCGCGGGTATCGAAAAGATCCTTACTGAGCGCAGCAAGGGCAAATCGCAGCAGGAAGTGGCTGATGCCATGGGGGTGGACCGTACCTTTATTTCCAGGCTCGAGAGCCTGGGAGAGTTGCGCAAGGGCAAAAACATAGCGGTAGTAGGGTTCCCTGTCAAGAACAAGGAGGAGCTGAGGCAGATCTTCCTGGAACGCGGGATTACCAATATCCTGCTCATGAATGAACAGGAGCGCACAGCTTTTGTAGAGTCCAAAACCGGCACAACACTTGTCAATGAGCTCATACGGCTTATCAAAGAATACCGCAAGTATGACACTGTTATAGTGCTTGCGTCGGATATGCGCACCAAGTGGATCGAAGGCCTGCTCGATAAAGAGGTGATCACAGTGGACATCGGTACTTCACCGCTTAAGGAGGATGTTTACGTAGAACCTGAGTCCATAAAGGAAATTCTGGATCAACTTATTTAAGGCTGGGGGAATAGAAATGAAAAGAATAGTAAGCGTTAGTCTGGGTTCGTCATCCCGGGACCACAAGGTAACGGCAGATTTCTGCGGCGAGCAATTCGAAATCGAGCGCAGGGGTACTGACGGGGATGTCAATAAAGCCATCGAGCTTATAAAAGAGTTGGACGGCAAGGTCGATGCCTTTGGCATGGGCGGCATCAGCCTTTACCTGTACGGTAAAAACAACCGCAAGTATACCCTCAAATCCGCCCTTCCCTTGCTGAAAGCTGCCCAAAAGTCGCCAATGGTGGACGGCTCAGGACTGAAAAACACGCAGGAAGCCAATGTGGTTAGGTACCTCAAGACAGACCTCGGTCTTCCGCTTGAAAAAATGAAGGTATTCCTGGTATGCGGCATGGAACGGCTCGGTCTGGCGGAGACCTTTCCTGAGATGGGGTGCAAGATGATTTATGGGGACATAATGTTTGCATTAGGCCTGCCCATCCCCATTAGGAGCATAAAAACGCTGCACGGGGCTGCCGGCATGCTGATGCCCATCATACGGAGGCTGCCCCTCAAAATGCTGTATCCTTCCGGCAAGAGTCAGGAGGAAATCGAGCCCAAGTTCATCAGGTATTACGACGAGGCTGACATCATAGCAGGCGACTTTCTATATATAAGAAAGCATTTGCCGATGTTCATAAGGGACAAGATCATAGTGACCAATACGGTGACAGCCAGGGATGTAGACCTGCTCCGGGAAAGAGGAGCCAGGATGCTTGTTACGACAACGCCTGAGCTGGGAGGCAGGTCCTTTGGCACTAATGTCATGGAAGCTGTCATCGTGGCTCTCATAGGGAAAAGGCCTGAGGAGATAACGGTTGAGGAATATCAGAACATATTGAAAGCTGAAGCATTTAAGCCCCGTGTAGTATATTTCAGCTAGAATTTGAATACATTACTACTGACTGTAATATACAGTTATAGGGGTAATACAGAATGGAGAAGTTTGCGCTCATATCCAACACCGACAACGGTGAAAGGATAATAAGCAGCCATCCGGTATTGAAACGACTGCCCGTCAAGTATGCAAGGCTGGCCCTGAAATACATAAACGCACGGAAAACGGGAGTCATCGTTGACAATGAAAACAAGGCAGAACTGGGTTACATCATAGATGTACCCGGTTTTTTTATGGACTGGCACAAGCTTTCCATCTCTGAAAAAATGAGATATGTCAAAGGTATGACAAGGGTACTTGACGGCCTGGAGTCGCGCCTTATTTGCTTCCCCCACGTATACCAGTATTTCGGATACGATGAAATTTCATACCTGGAGGACAAGGGCTTCGTGATCCTCGACTGCTACCTTCAAAGGTCATCCGGCCTCCTCCTGGTCCTGAACCAGCTCTTGCACATAATGAAGCGGGATATGCCCTTCATGAATACGGGGATATGGGGGGCTGACACGGATGAGGGCAGGGTATGGGTCGAAGCCCTGGCTGACAAGGTCAACAATATGTGCATAGGGGGGAGCAGCCTGAAGGCCCTAAGCATCCTTGCCGACAGGGTGCTCAGGACAACGGGCTTGTCCTGCCAGGTTACGACCGATGCCAGGGTATGCTTGAACAGTAAAAACATAGCTGTTATAGCCCGGCCAACTGATGCAAAATATAATCTAGTCAAGCCGTCTTTTCATTTTGCTGCTGCAAGGGACTATCCTTTTGGCGGGATACCTGTAGTCCCGGACACCGGGACATATGTCGTTGAAATGGCCTGGATCGACTTCCCCAGGGAACTGTCGGCCGGGGTGAGCCTGAAGCCCTGGGAGGAGCTCGGGGTCCTTGAAGGCCTGATCTACAACGTAAGCAAGGTTTACAGGGAGGATTTACTGAACCAAAGAATCTCCCTGGGGCAGCTGCAGCGCCTTAACGCGATATACGGACTATATCCCCTGAAGGCCCTTGGCTTTATTCAAAAGGGCTGCAGGATCCATTTCGACAGGGTCCGCATGGATTATTACAGGATAAAAAGGCGGTGGCTGAATGGCAAAAACAACAGTGGCAATAATGCACCTTGACAAATGCTATATGGGAAATTATAATTATTATTAAAATTCTCAAGCTTTTCCAAGTACTGCATCGCTGCATGCAGTGCTTTATTTTGACTCCTGCCAGAGATGAAAAACGGGCACTACGAAAGTATAATTTTAGCATATGGGCATATATTAGCAACATACTTTTTCTGGCTACAACATAAAAAAGGGGAGATTGGATATATGGCCAATAAGGAAACGATATTGACTCCTTATGGGATAGCGAAGCTGGAACAGGAGCTGCAATTTTTAAAAACGGTACGCCGTAGGGAAGTGGCTGAGCGCATCAAGCAAGCTATCGCATTTGGTGACATATCAGAAAATTCAGAATATGACGAGGCAAAGAATGAGCAGGCTTTTATCGAAGGCCGCATAGTGACCCTTGAAAATATGCTTAAGAACGCTAAGGTCATAGATGACGAGGATATCGATACCAACGTCGTAAGCATCGGTTGCACCGTAAAGGTGCTTGACGTAGAGTTCGATGATGTTATAGAGTATACTATTGTCGGATCCGCCGAGGCAAATCCTTCAATGAACAAGATATCCAATGAGTCGCCCGTGGGCAGTGCCCTTATAGGCAAGCCAAAGGGTGCCGAGGTCGAAGCAAAGGTGCCGGACGGCGTGATCAAGCTCAAAATACTGGAGATTAGAAAATAAGCTTGGGAGACAGGCTGAGAAACAAAGGCAGAAGGATGTGTAACAGTGGCTAATACCAATGATGATGCTATTACGGGGATCCCAACCCAGGAGGAAGATGTTAAGGAGCTATTGAAGGTAAGACGGGATAAGCTTGCAAAGCTGCAGAAGGAAGGCAAAAACCCCTTTCATATAACCAGGTTCAACCCAACCTGCTATTCGCAGCAGATCCTTGAAAACTTTGAAGAGATGGAAGAAAAGCCTGTTGTGATAGCCGGACGGATAATGTCCAAAAGGATAATGGGCAAGGCCAGCTTTGCACATATATTGGATGCAAAGGGGCAGATCCAGATCTATGTCCAGATAAACGAGCTTGGCCAGGAAGCCTATGATGAGTTCAAAACATACGATATCGGGGACATCATAGGAGTAGAAGGTGCAGTTTTCAAAACCCACAAGGGCGAGATATCCGTCAGGGCAAAGAAAATCACCCTGCTGTGCAAGTCCCTGCAGCCCCTACCGGAGAAATGGCATGGCCTCAAGGATGTGGACCTGCGCTACCGCCAGAGATATGTCGACCTTATCGTGAACCCTGATGTACGGCGTACCTTTGTCATCCGTTCCCAAATTATCCGCGGTATTAGAAATTATTTGGACTCCAGGGGATTTCTGGAGGTCGAGACTCCCGTACTGCACAACACTGCAGGCGGGGCGGCAGCAAGGCCATTCATAACCCATCACAACACTCTGGACATCGATATGTATATGAGGATAGCCACGGAGCTGCACTTGAAGCGGCTTATCGTCGGCGGCTTCGACAAGGTCTATGAGATAGGCCGCATCTTCCGCAACGAGGGGATGGATATCAAGCACAATCCTGAATTCACCTCGATCGAGCTGTACCAGGCCTATGCAGACTACCATGACATGATGGACCTGACCGAGGACCTTATATCCACCCTGGCCAGGGACATACTTGGCAGCGAAGTTATCACCTACCAGGGAGAAGAGATAAACCTGTCCCGTCCCTGGACAAGGATGACTATGGTTGAAGCCGTAAAGAAGTATACCGGTATCGATATGGCTGCCATAGACAGCGCTGATCAAGCCCGAGCCGAGGCAAAGAAGGCTGGGGTCGATGTTGGAGTCAAGGCTACCTGGGGCGAAGTATTGAATGCGCTTTTTGAGGAAAAGGTCGAGGATAACCTTGTGCAGCCGACCTTCATAATGGACTATCCGATCGAGGTATCGCCCTTGGCTAAAAAGAAGCTGGACGATCCGAGGCTGACCTACAGGTTTGAACTGTTCATAACGCGGCGTGAAATGGCCAATGCTTTTTCAGAGCTCAATGACCCCATCGACCAGAAGGAGAGGTTCCTGGAACAGGTCAGGCAGAGGGAAGCCGGCAACGATGAAGCGGAAATGATGGACGAGGATTTCATCAATGCCCTGGAGATCGGTATGCCACCTACGGGTGGCCTGGGGATAGGGATCGACCGCCTGGTAATGCTACTGACCGATTCCTATTCGATACGGGATGTCATCCTCTTCCCGACGATGAAGCCCAGGGAGGATTAACAGCTATATAATTCAAATAGGTATAAGGACGAATCAGGCAGCCACGACAAACGGGCTGCTTGTCTTTTATTTTTACGGAATATATAATATGTTTAGCCGTGTATGTATAATGTATTTCTGCGTATTGAGAAGCAAGTCCAGCTAAGTGGCAAAGGGATGTGACTTTTTATGTATAAGATTAAAATCAATAAAGAGGTCTTGAAGAACCACATACAATATGACTGGTGGAAATATGCTGTAAGCATAGCAGTGACAGTCCTGGTGTGGAGCATGATAGTCACCATTGCAGCGCCAAGGACGCCTGGGGACAAGAAAGTAGACATATACTTGGTAGGCGGATATATGTTTGAAGATCCGGCGAGCCAAATCGAACAGATGATCCTGAGCGATTTCCCCGAGCTTCTGGAGATAAACCTGTACAACATCATGATGGAAGGCGAAATGGAGTATATAGGCCGCCAGAAGTTCATGGCCATGCTTTTTGGGCAGGAAGGGGACATATTCGTGCTTGACCGGAATACCTTTACGAACCTTGTTAAGGAAGGCGCAGTCCTTCCCCTGGATGATTATGAAGGGATAAAGGATCGGATGACTCAGGAGCAGATAGAGAAAGGCACTTTGGCGGTGGATGCAAGCTCCGAGCCAAAGCTATACGGCGTGCCACTGGCGGGGTTCAAGCTCTTTGAGGATACCTACGATACAAGTAAATCTGTGCTTTGCATAATGGCATACAGCGACAATATCCCCAAGGCAGTCGAAGTAACGGAGTGGATCCTTAAAAACGGGCAGTAACAGCAGCTTGAGATGTTTTCACGTACAGGAGCAAGCAGCTCCTATTTGACCTTGAATACCATGAAATACCGCATAAAATTAAGTTAAAAAACCTGTTGACAAAGGAAAGGTCATCTGCTAACATAGTAAAAGTCGCCGCCAAGAGCGGCGAAAGATTTGATCCTTGAAAACTGAACAGTGTATAGACGAATTAAAGTCAATTCCAAGGAACAACGCGAAGCGGAAGCTAAGCAAAGTTTTAGAGCTATTCAAACAAAACAGTTAAAACACTCTGATCAGGAGATCGGAGATGGATATTTTAATTGGAGAGTTTGATCCTGGCTCAGGACGAACGCTGGCGGCGTGCCTAACACATGCAAGTCGAGCGGGGTTGACTTCAGCACTGAGCATTTTGGCATAGGGCCCAGCGCATATGCAGA
>JAKORJ010000070.1 GCA_029777885.1 Bacillota bacterium
AGGACCCTGTCGGTGTATGGCACCGGATTCCTTGTACCAAACCGGATGTCCGGTATTTCCTGCTTGTTGATATACACGACACGCTGCTTGAGGGGAGTCGTGCCTCCGAATTTGAAGCGCTCCCAGGAGTCCTTGATCGTATTTATGATGCCGCCCGGCCTGCTGATTGCATTCCGTCCGGTTTTGCCGTAGCCGGGGAGGTCTGTGTCGTCGGATCTGAAGAATATAGAAGGTGACCTGGAGTTGTCCACCTGGTAATATCCCGGGTCATCTGTGGCAGCCACGATCTTGCCGCCGTCGACCAGAAGCATGTATACATTTTCAGGCACGTGTATGATAGAGCCATTGGATATAACATCCTCAGTCCCTTTTTTGTTGGAGCTTCTCCTGTCCTTTCTGACTGCTACGCCATAGGTTGCTATCACAGTGTTGTCTATCTGTTCAGGTTCGATCGTTTCCAGCCATTGGTCCGCCAGCGCACCACCCAGTGCACCGATGCCAGCTTTAATTATACCCATTTGCTTCATCCTTTCATTTAATAAATATCTGTACCGGATATGGTGTTTGCGCGAACAAATCTGCATTTTGCGCGTACTAATGTTTATTCACGCCGGGTGTCTGTAATGCCTATACAAAGTGCTGTATATATTTATATACCAATTATAATATAAGCTGATGCATGTATCTACATTATTTTTAATGGGCCAAGAATTTGGTTTGTCCATATCCTGGATTTGGGTTATACTAAAGTTAAAAACAGAAAGGTGGCGGTATTTAATGACAAGGATCATCATCAACGGAGATGTCAAAAAGCATCGGATAAACAAGAATATCTACGGTCATTTTTCTGAGCATCTCGGCAGGTGCATCTATGAAGGGATATGGGTCGGTGAGGATTCCAAAATACCCAATACCGATGGCATACGCAACGATGTAATAAAAGCCCTGAGGGAGATGAAGATACCGGTCCTGCGCTGGCCCGGGGGCTGCTTTGCTGACGAGTACCACTGGATGGACGGCATAGGCCCGAAGGATAAGCGGCCGAAAATGGTCAACACCCATTGGGGCGGGGTAGTCGAGAACAATCACTTCGGTACCCACGAGTTCATGAGGCTGTGCGAGCTTATAGGGGCTGAGCCGTATATCTGCGGCAATGTGGGCAGCGGTACAGTCTATGAGATGCAGCAATGGATCGAGTACATGACCTTTGACGGCGAATCCCCCATGTCCAACCAAAGAAGGGCAAACGGCAGGGAGGAGCCCTGGAAGCTGACCTACTTCGGCATCGGCAACGAAAACTGGGGCTGCGGGGGCAACATGCGGCCTGAATATTACGCCGATGAGTTCCGCAGGTATGCCACCTATGTGAGAAACTTCGGGGGCAACTGGATATACAAGATCGCCTGCGGGCCGAGCAGCAACGATTACAGGTGGACGGAAGTCCTGATGAGGGAAGCCGGCCATATGATGAACGGCCTCAGCCTCCATCATTATACCCTGCCGACCTCGAACTGGAGCAACAAGGGCTCTGCCACAAAGTTTGACGAAAAGGAATGGTTCTCGACCCTGAAGAACACCCTGGTCATGGATGAGCTCATAACCAGGCATTCGGCGATCATGGATCAGTATGATCCCAAGAAGAGAGTCGGCCTGATAGTGGACGAATGGGGGACCTGGTACAATGTTGAGGAGGGTACCAACCCAGGCTTCCTGTACCAGCAGAATACGATGAGGGACGCTCTTGTGGCAGGCATCAACCTGAACATATTCAATAACCACTGCGACAGGGTGCAGATGGCCAATATCGCCCAGCTGGTGAACGTCCTCCAGGCAGTGATCCTGACCGAGGGCGATAAGATGATCCTGACACCTACATACCATGTTTTCAGAATGTACAGCGTACACCAGGATGCCATGCATGTGCCTGTTAATATCGAGTGCCCGCAGTATTCTTATGGCACGGAATCGATCCCGCAGGTGAGCGTATCTGCATCGATGGATGAAGCCGGCAGGCTCCATGTTTCGCTGTGCAACCTGAATCCCAGGGAAGGTGCAGAGGTCCGTTGTGATCTCAGGGGTATCGAGCGCACGGAGGTAAAGGGCACTCTCCTGACAGCCGATGCCATGAACGCTCACAACACCTTTGAACAGCCTGACCGCGTCAGGCCGGACGCATTCACCGGGGCTGTACTGAAGGACAACGAGCTTACCGTGAACATGCCGCCAATGTCGGTCATAGTGCTGGAGTTAAAATAGTTGGAGGATAGACCCTTGGCAAATCCGCTGAATGAATATAAAAAGAGGGAAAAGCTTTACAGCGCGGCTTTGAAGGATCTGGGGAAGAAGCTCAATTTGATCAGCAATTTAAGGCTTCTGACCGCCCTTTCAGGCCTTGGCGCAGCCATTTACCTGTATTTCCGGGATCAAGGACAGGCAGCAGCTATCGTACTGGCTGCTGCCATGGCTTTGTTTACAGGCCTTGTGGCTGTCCACGTCCATATGAAAAGTAAGAAGGCTGAGGCAGAGCTGCTGCTAGGCATAAACCAGGATTCGATCAAGCGCCTGACCGGCGAGTGGAGGGAGTTTGCCGACACAGGGGCTGAATTTTCGGATGATGACCACCCGTACACGGGAGATCTGGATATATTCGGCCAGGGCTCCTTGTTTCAGTGGATCAACACAGCTGTGACCTTCAAGGGGCGAAAGACCCTTTCAGCCTGGCTGGCGGATCCCTGCCCTGGAGCTGATGCGGTCAAATCCAGGCAGGGGGCTTCAAGGGAGCTTTCCGCCTTGCTTGATTTCCGGCAGCATTTCCAGGCGGCTGCCCTCAAGGAAAAGGAGAGCTTTGCGAATCCTGAGCCGCTCTTTGCATGGGCTGAGCAGAAAAATGTGTTTTATCTAAGCAGTCCCTTTATATGGCTAATCCGCATCCTGCCTGCTATTGCCATTCTGACAATGGCCGCTGCATTTGAAGGCTTTGTGCATTATATAGTGCCGGTGACGATCGTGCTGCTCCAGACAGGCCTGCTGGCTGTCAAGTTCCTGGAGTTGGGCAGGATCCTCGCGAGCATCGGTCCCTTTACTAAGAGCATCGGGGCATACCGCAGGATGCTGGAAGCCTTTGAAGTGGAAAGCTTTGAAGACGGATACCTCAAGGAACTGCAAAACAGGCTGCGCAATGCAGCCGGGAAAACGGCCGGCTACCAGATGCATGAGCTAGAACGGATCGTAGACCGGGTCGCTGTCAGGCACAGCCAGCTATACCTTGTGGTCAACATCCTCCTGCTGTGGGACTATCAATGCATGGCTGCCCTGGAAAAATGGAAGGTACGCTCGGGCGCCCTGCTCAGGCAATGGCTTTCCGTCATAGGGGAGCTTGAAGCCCTGTGCAGCCTGGCTGTCATGTATTTTGACCATCCTGATTGGGCCATACCGGTTATAGACAATAATACAACAGGCATCCGGGCTGTAGAGTTAGGCCATCCACTGTTGCCTGAGGACAGGGTCTGTAATGACCTTAGCATCCAGGGCAAGGTTTACCTTATAACCGGGTCCAACATGTCAGGCAAGAGCACCTGGCTGCGCACGGCTGGGATAAACCTGGTGCTGGCCTACGCTGGGGCACCGGCCTGCGCTAGGGAGCTTCGCTGCAGCCTGTTCAGGATATATACCTCCATGAGGATCAGGGACGACCTTAAGAGAAATATATCCTCCTTTTATGCGGAGCTTTTAAGGATAAAGCGTATGATTGACGCTGCAAAAAGCGGTGAGCAGGTGTTTTTCCTGCTTGATGAAATATTCAAGGGCACTAATTCCAGGGACAGGCATACCGGAGCCAGGATCCTCATCAAGCAGCTCAGCGGGGAAGGGGCCATGGGCTTCGTGTCTACCCATGATGTCGAGCTGGGAGATTTGGCAGATGAGGGTGAAAATATAGAAAACTATCACTTTAAGGAGTATTACCGGGAGGGACAGCTGTATTTCGACTATAAGCTGCATCCTGGCATATCGAATACAAGGAACGCCATCTACCTGATGAGGCTGGCCGGAGTTACGGTTCCGGAGGGGGAGGAGCAGTCGGCCCAGCCTGTTGGGAAGTAAAACGTATTATAGCAAATTTTTCAATAGCAGCATCGCCAAATTGCTGATAAATGGATTTTTGTCAGCTAATTTGGCGATTTTTATGTTACGATTACTGCAAAGAAATATATATCGACACCGTGGTTTGACTAAATTTTTATACATGCATTGTTATAATGTTAACCGATTGGAAGCGATGAAGTATGTTCTGCATATCTGGGCACCTGGAACGTATGGAGCTACTGGTGCAACCGGCCATATCACTATTTCAGTTCGTTCGGGCATAATCACTGAGTATCACATAATAACCTGTTAATAGCATCCTGTTTAGGAATTTTACAATTAGGAGGGGTAATATGTATCTGGGGCGCAAACTTCTATTATTGTTTGTGCTGCTTATTTCCATGGGGGTCATATTTCAGGTCAGCAGCTATTCCTATGCGCGTGTAAGCAGTCCCGTAACAATCACCATCAGTTCTTCAGAAAATTCACTGATCGCAGTTGATGACACATTAGAGAAGGATGAATGCAGCTTTTTTATAACCAATAATCTGAATGAAACCATCAAGGTCAAGGTTGATATATGCAAAAAGTCAATTGATAGCAGTACTAATATGCCCATTGCTGTATCTGAAAGTGCCAGAGAAGGTATGTTCATAGCACCGGGAGAAAAAAAGAAGGTCATGCTTGTAATAGCTGAGGGGATCGAGAGCGGAGATTATGAAGTTACCATTTATGCTGATTGGAAAAACGGCTCGGCTAAAATACACAAAACGGTAAGCATCAATGTAGGTACAGACCAAAGAACAGTTGTCAAAGA
>JAKORJ010000071.1 GCA_029777885.1 Bacillota bacterium
ATCCGAACTGTTGTACTTAAGAACGTTCAAGGATATTGATGAGTTTAGAGATGAACTAGAAAAATACATATACTATTACAACAACCATCGAATCAAGGGCAAACTAAAAGGTCTGAGTCCGGTTCAATACCGGATTCAGACCCAGGCAATTGCTTAACTACGGTATTCATCTTTTGTCTAACATTTTGGGGTCAGTTCATTGACAGCCCGGCTTTTATAATCAGCTTTGCGGCAGCGCGTACTTCTTGCCGTAGCTGTTGACCAGCTCCGTAAACCGGTTGCCGGATTTATGCTTGAAGTTGTACAGGTAGTTGTGCATGCCCATGCTGTTGTGGGACATTTCGATCACGCAGCCTGCTATATTGGAGCAGTGATCTGAGATACGCTCCAGCACCGTGATTATATCCGAGAAAATGAAGCCCAGCTCGATCGTGCACTGGTTGTTCTGCAGGCGGGCGATATGGCGCTTTTTTAGGGCGCTCTTCAGGCTGTCTATGACCTCCTCCAGGGGATCCACTTCCGCCGCAAGGGATATGTCGTTGCCTTTGAATGATGCTATGGCCTTCTCCAGGGCTTCCATAACGGCTGAGGTCATAACGCCCAGCTCGGTCCTGGCTGATTCCGAGAACTGTATCTCCTTGTCATGCATCTCCTGGGCAGACGTGACTATATCCATGGAATAGTCGGCTATCCGTTCAAACTCCCCGATGAGATACAAGAGCTTGGCAGCCTCGGTGCTGTCCTTGACCGACAGCTTGTAGCCGGACAGCTTTACAAGGTATGTGCCCAGGGCATCTTCATAGGCATCCGCCCGGTGCTCGGCCTCCTTTACCTCCTGCGCCGCCTGGTCAGAATATTCAGTTAAGCATGAAAGGGCCTGCCTGTATGCGAGCAGGCAGTCACTTGCAAGCTCCTCGGTCACAGTCTTGCTGCGGCTGATGGCGATGGAGGGGGTAGAGAAGAGGCGGGGGTCGAGGAGCAGGGTCTTGTCCTTTTTGTCATCGGCCTTGATGGTCCTGACCGCCAGCTTTTCAAGCAGGCTGCTCAAGGGCAGGAGCATGGCCGTGCTAGAAACATTGAACAGGCTATGGACTATGGCGATCAAAAAGGTATTTGCCGGAGCATATACGAAGGCAAAACGGAAAATCCCGTTCAGTACCGTAAACAGGGTGAGGAATACGACCGTACCGATGACGTTGAAGTACAGGTGGACCAGGGCTGCCCGGCGGGCATTTTTATTGGTGCCTACCGAAGACAGAAGGGCCGTGACCGTGGTGCCGATATTCTGGCCCATTATTATGGGGATGGCGCTGCCCATGGACACCTGGCCTGTTGCCGAGAGAGCCTGGAGTATACCGACGGACGCAGAGGAGCTTTGGATGATGCAGGTCAGCACAGCCCCTGCGAGTATTCCGAGGATGGGGTTGGAAAACATGAGCAGGATGTTGCGGAAGCCTTCTATTTCGCCCAGGGGCTTGACAGCCTCTGACATTGCCTCCATGCCGTATATCAGGGTGGCAAACCCGAGCAATATGGTGCCTATGTCCTTTTTCTTCTCATTTTTAATAAAGAGATACAGTATTATGCCTATGAGGGCCAGGACCGGAGTAAAGGAGGCGGGCTTCAGCAGCCTGATAAAGAAATTGTCGCCCTCAATGCCAGTCAGGCTCAGGATCCAGGCTGTGATCGTGGTGCCTACATTGGCGCCCATAATAACGTGGATAGCTTGCTTCAGGGTCATTATTCCCGAGTTTACGAATCCTACGACCATTACAGTGGTGGCCGATGAGCTTTGAATGATAGCTGTGACAGCGGTGCCAAGCAAAAAGCCGTTCAGCTTCTTTGTCGTCAGCCGCTCCAGCAGGGATTTGAGCTTGCTGCCCGCGCTTTTTTCCAGGCCCGTCCCCATCAGGCTCATGCCAAAAAGGAACAAAGCCAGGCCGCCAAGCAACTCCAATATGCCAAATATGTCCATAACAGCATCCTTTCCTGGTTTCGTCATTCACCCGCATTATATTATATCATGCAGGGCTGCTTCAAAATAATTAAACCGGAAAGCCGGATATAGAAAAAAGCCGGTGGAATATATGCGAAATCCATCAAAAAACACCGGGCCATAGCAGGATATATGGGGCCTTGGGATGAATAAGGAATATATTCGGGTAAACATATGAAACGATAACGGAGGGAAACAGAACATATGCAGGTGCTTTGGAAGGATGAATACAGTATAGACTCGCCCTATATAGACATGCAGCACAAGGAACTGTTCATCCGGGCTGCGGCCTTGTTCGATGCGCTCGATTCGAAAGAGGATTGGGAAGAAAAAAAGGCAAGGGTGCATGAGACCAGGGAGTTTCTGAAGGAGTACGTGATAAAGCATTTCCAGGACGAGGAGGAATACCAGAAGTCGGTCGGGTATCCTGGGCTCAAGGAGCATACAAGGATGCACAACGGCATGCTCATATATATTTACAAATTCGATGCGGCCTACGAGCAGGACGAGGACAATGAAGCCCTGGTCCGCGAGTTTGCCCAAAAGCTGCTCGACTGGCTGGTCTACCATATATCGGTCCAGGACAGGAAAATCGGGGAGTATGTGAAAAGCACCAACAGGACCGGATGATAAAACCAGGGTACATGCAGCGCCGCAAGGCAAAAAAATCCGCTTTACACGAACACATGTTCTGTATTACAATATGGGCAGGTGGTGTAAAGCATGGGCGACAAAGAAAGAACGATTTTCCATATCGATGTCAATTCGGCCTTTCTGTCATTTGAGGCCGTTTATCGCCTGCAGCACGGCGCGAAGGTGGACCTCAGGGAGATACCCTCTGCGGTGGCCGGGTCCCAGGCTACGCGTCACGGCATCATCCTGGCCAAGAGCATACCGACCAAGAAGTACGGCGTAAAGACCGGGGAGGCTGTCTGGGAGGCCAGGCAAAAGTGTCCCGGCCTTGTCCTGGTCCCGCCGAACTATGCCCTTTACATGTGCTGCCACAGCGCCCTCCTTGACCTGGTGAGGGACTATTCGGACAGGGTCCAGGTCTTCAGCATCGACGAGTGCTTCCTTGATATGACAGGCATGGAGCTCCCGGGCGGGCCCGTTGCCGTGGCCAATGAGCTAAGGGAGCGGATAAAGCGGGAGCTGGGCTTCACGGTCAGCATAGGAGTGAGCACCAACAAGCTGCTGGCCAAGATGGCCTCGGAGCTTAAAAAGCCCGACGCCGTCTCGACCCTCTACCCCCATGAGATAGAGGAGAAGATGTGGCCCCTGCCCGTCGAGGAGATGTACATGGTGGGCAGGGCGACGGCCCCGAAGCTGCACCGCCTGGGCATATACACCATAGGTGACCTTGCCCGGTTCGACCTGAACCTGTTGAAGCACACCTTCAAAAGCTGGGGCATCCTGCTCTGGAACTATGCCAACGGCATCGAGGACTCGGTGATTTCATCCTCGGGCCGGACCGTCATAAAGGGGATAGGCAACTCCACGACCATACACTTTGACGTGGATGACAGGGGCACCGCCCACCAGGTGCTGCTTTCCCTGGTTGAGACCGTGGCTATGCGGCTGCGCCACAGCGGCTTTTGCTGCAGCGTCATAGCCGTATCCATAAGGCGGGCGGAGGACCTGGGCTATTACAGCCACCAGATGACGCTCCAGACGCCCACGGACTGCACCAATGCCATATACGAGTGCTGCAAGCGGCTCTTTGACGCAGCCTGGAAGGGGGAGCCCATAAGGCACCTGGGCGTCAGGGTCAGCCGGCTGTCCCCGGCGGATCATGTGCAGCTCTCGATGTTCGAAAAGGACTGGGAGGACCAGCGCAGGATCGATAGGGCTGTGGACAGCATACGGACGAGGTTCGGCCCCAGGGCCATCATCCGCTCCAACTTCCTCTGGAGCCGGCTGGCGCCGCTGGAGGGAGGCCTGAGCGAGGATGCGAGCTATCCCGTTATGACGAACATCTTGTAGCTCATAAAGCAAATAAAGCAAATTTGCATATACCGGAGATACGCATGGCTAATATAAAGTCGGACAGGAACAAGACAATAGATATAAGCCTTGAGGAAGGCAGGCACTACCTGGACCGGTGCATAAGGGTCGAGCGGCCGGTCACCCTTGAGGATGTCCTGGGCAGGACCATAAACGGCGACTTTTTCAAGGTGGCGCCCTTTTTGCCCAAAGGGTGCGCAGACCTCATCATCGTCGACCCGCCCTACAACCTGACCAAGGAATTTCATGGGATTACATTTTCCAGGAAGGACAATGACGCCTACGAGGACTATACCAGGCAGTGGCTGGAGCTGGTGCTTCCGCTTTTGAAAGAGGATGGGTCCATCTATGTGTGCTGCGACTGGCAGTCAAGCCTTGTCATCGGCAGGGTACTGGCGGACTGTCTCAAGGTCCGCAACCGCATCACCTGGCAGCGGGAAAAGGGGCGCGGGGCAAAGGCCAACTGGAAGAACAGCCTTGAGGATATCTGGTTTTGCACTAAGTCGGACAAGTATGTGTTCAATCTTGACGCCGTCAGGATCAGGAAAAGGGTGATCGCGCCTTATCGGGTCAACGGCAGGCCCAAGGACTGGGTCGAGACCAAAAGCGGGAACTACAGGGACACCTGCCCGTCAAACTTCTGGGACGACATAACCATACCCTTCTGGTCCATGGCGGAAAACACCGCCCATCCGACTCAAAAGCCGGAGAAGCTGTTTGCAAAGATCATCCTGGCAAGCTCCAACCCCGGCGATGTGGTATTCGATCCGTTTTTGGGCTCAGGTACGGCCAGCGTGGTGGCCAAAAAGCTCGGCAGGCGGTTTTTCGGGATCGAGGAAAACCCGCTTTACTGTGTATGGGCTGAAAAGCGACTGGAGATGGCCGAGACCGACAAGGAGATCCAGGGCTATTCCAGCGGGGTATTCTGGGAAAGGAACACCTTGGCCGACCAATACCCGGGCCAGCCTTGAATGTGTTGATGCAAAGCCGGCGATCTGGTTATAAATAGTGTATAAGCTTTTAGCAATATGAAAGGAAGTGCTTTTTATGTATGACAGTCCAAAAAGTACGGTAACGCTCCATAACGGGGTCAGGATGCCGATACTTGGCCTGGGCGTATGGAATCTGGATGACCAGGAGGCTGAAGAAGCAGTCAGGTATGCCTTTGAAGTAGGGTACCGGGCTGTCGATACCGCTGCTGCCTATGGCAATGAAGCAGGGGTCGGCAATGCGGTCCGCACCTGTGGCATTCCCAGGGAAGAGCTGTTTGTCACATCCAAGGTCTGGAATGGAGACCAGGGCTACGATTCCACCCTCCGGGCTTTTGAGGCGAGCATGAAAAAGCTTAAGCTGGATGTGCTTGACCTGTATCTCATCCATTGGCCGGTCAAGGGCAAATACAAGGATACCTGGCGGGCTATGGAAAGGCTTTACGAGGAGGGCCGCATCAGGGCTATAGGCGTCAGCAACTTCCACAGGCATCACCTGGAGGACCTGATGAAGGATGCAAAGGTCGTACCCATGGTGAACCAGATCGAATTCCACCCGCTGCTGATCCAGGAAGACCTGAGGGCCTTCTGCAAGGCAAACAATATACAGTTTGAAGCCTGGAGCCCGCTGATGCAAGGGAAGCTGGACCTGCCCCTGCTCAAGCAGCTTGCGGACAAGTATGGCAAGTCGCCGGCCCAGATCGTCCTGCGCTGGGACATCCAGCATGATGTCGTCACCATCCCGAAGTCGTCCAACAGGAATCGCATCGTCGAAAATAAGGATATCTTTGATTTCGAGCTGTCTGATGACGACATGGAAGCCATAGACAACCTGAACCAGAACCGCAGGCTCGGCCCGGACCCGGACAATTTCAACTTCTAAGGGACAGGAATGAACAGCATCCATCAAATTAGCTGATCTTAATGGCATACTATTTCTGAAACAATGAGCGATCCGGTTAGTTTCCAACAGGCTGGGTCGCTTTTTCTTTCTTATTTCCTTTGTTTTTGTTGCTTCATGCCTTGCGCTATAGCCGCCGGCGGGTGGAAAGTGACTCAAGCCCATGCCTGTGGTATAATGGCTTCGGGCAAAAACAAAAAGTACAGCAGACAAAGCCTGGCGGAGGTTTTTCAAGGTGAAGGATCAGATAAACAAGGTGCGGATGACTTATGACAAGATGGAGTCTATAATACAAGCCGTCGGGGACGTGAGGATCGGCATTATAGGCGATGGCTGCCTGGATGTGTACTGGTACGCGGATATGAGATTGAGCGAGCTGTCGCGTGAGCCCCCCCATTACCCCTTGCCGATAGTCAAGGAAAAAATGTATCCCGGGGGTGGGGCCAACGTAGCGGTGAATGCCGCGACACTTGGCGCCAAAAAGGTATACATGCTGTCCCTCATAGGCAGGGACTGGCGGGGTGACTGCCTGTCGGCAGCGCTGAAGGATCAGGGTATCGATACCAAATACATGCTAAGAAGCGACACCAGGATCACACCTACATACTGCAAACCAATAAAAAGAGGGTACTCGGACATGGCGTACGAGGATCCCAGGCTCGACTTTGACAATCATGTCCCCTTATGCAAGGCTGAAGAAGCTGAAATAATCGAGAACCTACGGGAAATGGCCGGTGAAGTGGACGTCATCGCTGTCTGCGACCAGCTAAGGTACGGGGTGATCACTGAGGGCATCAGGCAGGAGCTTGCATCCCTTGCAGCCAAAGGAAAGCCTATAGCGGTCGACAGCAGGCTGAGGATCGGCGCTTTCAGCAATGTGATCATTAAGCCTAACGACCTGGAGGCATTCAATGCAACAGAGGGCAAAGCCCCTGATGAAGCGACTCTTGATGCTGTGGCGGCATGCGCAGAGAAGCTGCACGGGCGGACCAAGGCCCCTGTCATAATCACCATGGGCAGCAAAGGAGCCTTATGGTATGACGGAAGTGCGTTCAGCTCGGCTGAAGCAGTCCGGGTGCCGCCCCCGATAGACATCGTGGGCGCCGGAGATGCTTTCCTTGCCGCTTTCTCATGCGCCTATGCCGCAGGGTTTACAGGGCCCGAAAGCATAGGCTTTGCCAGCATCGTATCTTCAGTGGTCGTTAAGAAGCTTGGCATGACCGGCTCCGCCACACCCCAGGAGATTAGGGAGCAATACAATAAATACATAGATAACGAGGCGAGATAAACATGGAATGCAAATCCAATGGGGCAAATACGGATATCAGCAAGCTGACCTTTGAACGGCTTGACCTTAAGAAGACCAGGACCTATTCAGCCTGGGAAAGGCATAACCTGGTTACCATAGACAACCTGCAAGAGCCCGGCATAGACCCGGTACCGGAATTCGACAATTCCGAATTTGACGAGCTGGTTGAGCGGATAGCTGCTGCAAGACAGAATAACAGGCCGGTAGTCCTGTTCATGGGGGCCCATGTCATAAAGTGCGGCCTGTCCCGGTACATAATCGAGCTTATCAGTGAGGGCATCATAACCCATGTGGCCGGCAACGGGGCCTGTAGCATCCATGACTTCGAGCTGGCCTACCTGGGCGGTACGAGCGAGCATGTGCCCACTGCCATTGAGGACGGGTCCTTCGGCATGTGGGAGGAGACCGGCGCATGGATGAATACGGCGATCAGCGAGGGCTTTAGAAGGGACTTTGGCTATGGGCAAAGCCTGGCCGTATATATCGAGGAAAACCCGGAGAAATTTCCATATGCCAGCGACTGCATTTTCTACAACGCATACAAGATGGGGGTCCCGGCTACATACCATATCACGATCGGGACGGATATCATACACCAGCACCCGGCTGCCGATTATGCAGCCCTTGGCGGCGCCAGCGGGATAGATTTCTCCATATTCTGCAAATCCATATCCGACCTGGAGGGCGGTGTATTCTTGAACATTGGCTCGGCAGTGACAGGGGCCGAGGTGTTCCTGAAGGCCTTGTCCATATGCAGGAACCAGGGCTACACGGTCAAAAAGATCACCACGGCCAACTTTGACATCATCCCCCTCGGCGATTACAGGGCCAAGGTCAAGGATGACCATTTCCATTATTACTACCGTCCGCGGAAAAATATAATCAACCGACCGGTGACCTTGGGCGGCAAGGGCTTTTATATAGAAGGGAACCACCTGGTCACGATACCCAACCTGTACACCAGGGTGCTGAAACTAATGAGAGGATAATAGGCAATATGAACGGAAAGCTAGAACTACTGAGAGAACTGCCTGACAATAGGCCGCCAATCAAGGCTGTGATCTTTGATTTCGACGGTACCATATCCACCCTGAGGCAGGGCTGGGAGGAGATCATGGAGCCTTTGATGATCGAGATGATCACCGGGTCCCAGCCTGCAAGCGAAGAGCTTGTGAAGGAAGTCAGGGACTATATCAACGAATCCACAGGGATACAGACCATATACCAGATGGAATGGCTCGAAAACGAGGTCAGAAGGCGGGGACTTAATCCGGTCGTCCATGACAAATGGTGGTACAAGGATGAGTATAACAGAAGGCTTTTAGATATCGTCAATACCAGGATCGAAAGACTGGGCAGGAAGGAGCTTGATCCCGACGACTACCTGATCAAGGGCAGCAGGGAGTTTTTACAGGTCCTTCATGATATGAAGCTGGACCTGTATGTAGCCAGCGGGACGGATGAGCAGGATGTCGTGAATGAAGTCAGGGTCCTCGGCCTGCTGGATTTTTTCACAAAGGTAGCCGGCGCTCCCGAGCGGAGGGCGGACTGCTCCAAGGAAGCCGTGATCAGGATGCTGATGGAGGAGAAAGGCTTAAAAGGTGCTGAACTGATGGTAATAGGCGACGGCAAGGTCGAGATCAGGCTCGGGGTCGAGGCAGGTGCCATTACCCTGGGCTTAGCGTCAGATGAGGTCAAGCGGGAAGGGGTAAACCCAATCAAGCGGGAAAGGCTCATAAAGGCAGGGGCGAATGCCATAGTCGGCGACTTTACCTGCGCATCTGAAATCATCTCCATGTTATTTTGATAAGGCCTAAAGTTGTTAGAAGTAAGATTCATTTAACTGTAAGAAGGGATCTACATGAACAAGCCTGAAACGATATTTGATGAGCTGCTGGCCAGGCATCCGGACTTGCGGTCCTGTGAAGCAGAGATAAGAAAGGCCTTTGAGGCTATAGCCGACTGCTACAAGGCCGGAGGCAAGGTATTGATAGCGGGCAATGGGGGAAGCTGCTCGGATGCCGGCCATATAGTAGGCGAGCTTATGAAGGATTTTACGCTAAAGCGCCCGATCCCCGAAGATTTACGGCAAAGCCTGCTCAGCATGAAAAATGAGTACGCTGAACTGCTGGCCCAAAAGCTGCAGGGCGCTCTGCCGGCGATCGATCTGACTGCCCATAGCGCCCTGATCACTGCCTTTGGCAATGACGTGGATCCAAGGCTGGCTTATGCCCAGCAAGTCATAGGATACGGGCGGAAGGGCGATGTGTTGATCGGGACCAGTACTTCCGGGAATGCTGAAAATGTTGCTTTTGCCTTATATGCAGCCAGGGCTGCGGGACTTAAGACCATAGCATTGACAGGTGGTATGGGTGGCCGCCTTAAAGACATAGCGGATATCGTGATATGCGTGCCCGGGGATACGACTGCCAGAATACAGGAGCTGCACCTGCCCGTATACCATGCCCTTTGCGCAATGGTCGAGGCCGAGATCTTCGGAAGCTACTGCTAAAAAATTAAAGCGGTGTCCGTAATCGGTTGCTTCAAACGCTATATAGGCAGAGCACCAAGCGGGGGTGAAGGGCAAGGTGTGGGTAGCACTTAAGGTGCACGACAGCAAGGTCAACAAGATATGCGACAAGGCCATCCTTGAATACTGCAAGGGCAACAGGGATGCCCTGTCTGATATTTACGATTCCATGGCCAGGATGATTTTCTCAGTGGCTTATGCTATAACCGGCAGCTACGAGGATGCTGAGGATGTGCTCCAGCAGACCATGATCGAGATAGCCAGGTATGCCCACAGGTACAAGAGCGGCACCAATGCGAAGGCATGGATCCTGGCAATCACAAGGCACCTGGCTATTGATACCGTCAGAAAGCGCAAGCCGCAAACAGAGCTGACTGATATGCCTGTACCCTGCAACGGCCTATCCAGGCTTGAGGTGCTCGATATTCTGAGCATCCTCGAGGAGGACGAAAAGGAGCTCATCTTATACCGCCTCTATGCCAAAATGCCCTATGGAGAGATCGCAGATATGATGAAGATCAGCGTAGCGGCAGCCCAGAAAAAGTACCAGCGGGCCCTGGGGAAGCTCAGGAAATACCGGGACAGGTATATTTAACCCGGAACCATTCTTGATATGGAGGTAAGGATAGATGAAAAAGCGCGAGATCAGAGCAGCATTGAAGCAGCTTGATACGATCCCACTTCCCGACAAGGAAAAGATCCTGTCAGCCTGCCCAAACCGGCCTATCACAGCGGAGACTCCATACTGGCAGGCAAGTCATCGAAAACTCTGGTTAAAGCCGGTGCTTGCGGCAATCATTGTTGCCCTGGTCCTGGCTTCAGGCTATTCGACCTATGCGATCGCTAATGAGATAAGTGAATACAATGATGCGGTGAAGTTTTTCAAGGAATACAACCTGTCCACAGAGGACCTTTCCAGGAGCGACATAAAGAAGGTTTACCGGGATATAATCACAGGATCGTTCACCTATGGCAAGACGGCCGAGGTATTCAAAAAGAGCATA
>JAKORJ010000072.1 GCA_029777885.1 Bacillota bacterium
ATCCGAACTGTTGTACTTAAGAACGTTCAAGGATATTGATGAGTTTAGAGATGAACTAGAAAAATACATATACTATTACAACAACCATCGAATCAAGGGCAAACTAAAAGGTCTGAGTCCGGTTCAATACCGGATTCAGACCCAGGCAATTGCTTAACTACGGTATTCATCTTTTGTCTAACATTTTGGGGTCAGTTCATTAAAACCGGCCTTTGCTATTTCTTGTGGTCAATTTCTCGAATCAACGTCCTATTTCCTTTTCCTTAAGACAAGTACTGCTCCGGAGGCGGCTGCAAGGAGTACAAATCCTAAAGTACCGAAATCGCCGGTCTGTGGCGGCTCTTCTTCCTCTTCATATGCGCTGTCGATGTAAATAGCAGTGTCCTGTGTGAGCGCGGAATGGAGCAGTATCTGGATGCCGAATTTCTGGAACGGTTTTTCACCTATGGTTTTCCCTTCATTATTCATGGCATCTGCAGCCGGTATCGTATAGGACATGGCTAGCCACTTGCCGGTCTCTCCGTTTGTCCAGGCGGAGCTCCATGTCCAATCGGAGTCCTGGCTGAATATCTGGATCCCGTTCACGTCGACCCCATCAGGAATGTAGATCACGCACTTGAATGTGTTCCCGTTGTCGACCTTGTCCAAGGGTCCGAAAATGTTGTACTCCGTCCGTCCGGCTTGCAGTATAGCCTTCAGAGCGCCTTTGCCCTTACCGACAAACTCAGTCTCATGTTCTAAGGTGACGCCACCATCGCCTTCCCAGCCCTGCAGGCCGTCTTCAAAGTCATAGGTGAACTCTTCCGGGGTCGGGGGCTCGACCTCACCATCAAAGTTCAGGTCCAGCAATACCTCATCCTGAGCCGCCGTGGCACCCTTTTTGATCACCTTGAAGTCATCTACATAGAAGGGAGATGCTGAAATTTCTTCGAACCAGAAAGTCGCTTTCTTGATCTCTCCAGATGAGAAATTTGCCGAGTCAGTCATGTCTATGGTATATACCCTGTCGACCCATGTGCCCTTAGTGAATGGCTGTTGATATCCGTTGATAGCTCCTGCAACGTAGTTCAGATATTTATCACCATCAGTTCCCCTTTGCAGGTTCAATGTAGCAGTGAATGTGGCACTGTCCGATACGTTCTGGAACAGGCTGAAGTGGATCTCATATGTGGCATTTTCATCAGTCAGATACGGGAGAAGGTCTATTTTGCCCCATGAGCCCTTATACCCGGCAGGAGAATCCGTATCGGGCACGATCTTGAGGCTCTTTGTACCTGATTTGGCCTGCTCGTCAGAACGGCTCAGCACTGCACCTGTACCGCCGTTGTTGAAGCCGCCCAGTTCATCTGCAGCACCGGCAACAGCAAACATGGTCAACACAAATACTGCCACTACAAACAACGCTGCCAACTTTTTAAAAGCTCTCTTACGCATTACAATCCCCCTTGTAAATTTTATTTCTTCCTCTGTTGAGGAAACTTTTTAAAGCCTTTAAGGCTTTGTTATCATGGCTTAGTTGTACTTTTTTAAGAAAATCAAATGCCTTACCTGCAAATATATTCGGATATGCTGCGTCGAAGTCTGTAATATAATGTGCTATTTTCCTAACATGTCCTAATCATAATTGTATTGCCTTGACAAAAAAATACCATAGATAAATTCAACAGATTTGGAATAATAAAAGATTCAAAAAAGATGTCCCTGAAGGTATAATTTTTTGAATTCCGGTTATCATTATAAACGTAAGTTACCCAAACCCCCAAACCCCTTACATAAAAGAGCCCCAATACCTTTCAGGGGCTCTTTTACTGTCCGTTTACCTTTGGATTTGCTGACGCCTGCCGTTCCTGGCATTTACTGCCGGCGCCTTTTTACCTGCAGTCGTCGCAGCACTTGATATATTTAGAAACGGCCTTGTCTATCTCCTGTTCATCGTCTCGCGCCGGCGGTGCAATATTTTCGATCAGTTCCCATTCTTCAACATGGGTAATTGCCGCATCCGGCTCCAGTTGCACAAAGGGCGACAGGGATTCCATCTCCAGCATGTAATCCGTGGTATAGGTCTCATAGGACGCTCCAAAATCAGGGTATTCGGCATCCTTCACATGGGGGAAGCGCTTTAGAAATAGGTTGCCGTGGTTGAAATAGGCTGCCCAGCCCTCCTCGTTGGGTAAGCCGAACTTGAAAGGAGCGGCAGTCTTTTCATCCTGCTTCAGCGTGATATACTTGTCTCCCCACCAGACCCTGTGGTCGTTCATTTTGGTATAGGGCCACAGGGACAGCAAGCGGTTGGCCAGCAGGCCCGTATCGCGCGTGACCTGGGGCACTACCTCAAGCCCGCCCTTGGCCATGACGGTTATCGCCCAGGCCGACAGCTTCACAGGCCAGGCGTTCCGATTGGTTATGCGGTGGATGACTCTGACCCGGTTGCAGCAGCCCGCCAAGGTGACCTCCATTTCCTTTTGAAGCTGGACCCAGGGCTCCGTCTCCTGGGTTACCCTGACGCCGTTTTCAATAAGCGTGAATTCGACCGGGCCGTTGTCAGGCATATAGGTCCGCGGATTGGCTTCGGGGCTGTGCCACAGCCTGTGGCCCCCGTACATTTGCCACTTTCCGGCGAAGGTATCCACTGTGAATGGCGAGTCCTCGCACAGTTCATTTTCCCTGCCGAAAAATCCGAACCGGATCACCCTCGGTCCCTTGTCGACGGTCACATACAGGTCTACGCTGCCGTTGGACAGCTCAACGCATCTTCCGTACTTCGCATGCTGCACTTCTTTTACTGATATGTCTGACATATGACGATCCTCCTTTAAAAAGATATTTCAGCGCATTGCAAACAAGTCCCTGGTATATTACTGTATTAACGGCATGATATAAGGCTGCTTTTTGCAATTTCCAATATTTATACCGGTAATGTCAATATTCAATGTTAGCCTGGAAAATCCTCCACAAGTCCCTGGCGCTTCCTTGAACACTGCGGCCACAGGCAAAAACACTTGCGGTAAACCTATGCAGATGCTAAACTGGTTTTAATTGCTTCTTACGAATGCCTAAGAATATGGGAGGTCATCATGAACAAAAGGCCGCTTAAGGACAAGAAAGTCTTTGTTTTGGATATGGACGGCACATTCTACCTGGGAGACAGGCTGCTCGAGGGCTCCCTGGAGTTTTTGTCGGCAATACGAGACAGGGGCATGAGCTTTATCTTCTTTACGAACAACTCATCCAAAAGCCCCGGCCAATACATCAAAAAGCTTGCCTCCATGGGCTGCTATATAGATGAGAGCCAGATAGTGACCTCGGGAATGGTCACTATCAACTATCTCAAAAGTGAGTTCAAAGCGCCGAGGGTTTATCTGCTCGGTACCCCCCTCCTGGAAGAAGACTTTTTGAAATGCGGCATAACGCTTACTGACAAGGATCCGGATGCCGTAGTTGCCGGCTTTGATACGACACTGACCTATGACAAGCTGGACAAGGCCTGCACCCTGATCCGCAGCGGCACACCCTTCATCGCAACACATCCTGATTTAAACTGCCCCGTAGATAGGGGGCTCATGCCTGACTGTGGCGCCATCTGCGCCTTCATAACCGCGGCGACAGGCGTGCATCCGAAGTACCTGGGCAAGCCCAGCTCGGAGACCCTGGACTTTATAACCCAATATACCAATACCACCCGCAGCGACCTGGTCTTTGTAGGGGACAGGTTGGAAACCGACATCGCCATCGGCTTCAGGCATGATGTGACAAGCGCCCTTGTGCTGACCGGGGTCACCCGCCTGAAGGACCTGGCGGGCTCGGAAATAAAGCCGGACATCATTGCCGACAGACTGATCGACCTGCTGGGATACCTATAAGCCCTGGCTAACTTCCCTGCCTGCCCTGCGGCTGAAGAGCCTGAGTGACCGTGGCCTGGGGCTTTGCATGTGGCCTTGGGTCTGCTGCAGGGCATTGAGCGCAGCCCTTTCCAGGTACCAATAGATAAGGCAGATCAGAAAGCTAAAGCCTAGCAGCATAAGGGCATTGAACTGATTCACCGCGGGGCTGAAGCCCGTCAGCGGGTTTATGTCCAGTATGCTCACAGCGTGGCTAAAGGACGGATGGTCTGCGGCAGGCGTGCCCTTAAGGCCCTGGGCGTACACATAGGAGAAACCCTTGTACATGGATACGAAGGCCAGTGCGATGATCCCCGTGTACTTGATGGCTTCCTTGACAAGCCTAAATTTGACCCTGCGGGCAGCCACCAGGCACAGGTAGAACCCGGCTGCCAGAAAAGCCCTGACTGCAGCCAGGTAGGCATTGGAGCTGAAGTGGACAAAGAGCTTGTCCGCCATCACAAGGACATGGAACAGGTAAAGGACCAGCCCTCCCAGCAGCCAGACCGGAATGGAGTCGATCGGGCGCTTAAGGTCCCTGGTGCAGTATGCCGTCACTGTCCCTGTGGACAGGGCGATCGCCATGGACGACAGCACGAACCCGTACAGGCTGAGCTGGAGGTTCATATACACCTTGTTGCCCAATGCAAATTTCAAGTAATCCTTAAGCTTGATATGCCGGGGAGACATGATGCCGTCAGGGGCTTCGGATGTCAGGTACAGTACAGTGAGTACACATATGCACAATATGAGCATGATAACAAAAATCACCGGCTGCTTGCTAGCGCTGTTCATCTATTTGCTTCTCCTTTTTCGTAGCGTATTCTTTCGCTTTTGATCCACAAGGCGCGATATGATACCATAATTATACTACAAAACTAGGTGTTACAAATATATATTTTACTGCTTTCAAATACTTGCAGCCTAAGCCGGATTCACATGCACTATCACATCATCCACCCTGCCGCAGATGCTGCAGGTTTTCAACTCCTGCTTGATCCGGGCGGCAATGCCGTGGCCTTCCTCAACCGTCAGGGTCCCCTTGACTGACACCTTGATCATGAGTATAAACGACACGCCAATGGGCTTTGAGGTAATGTTGTCCACATGATCCACACCGGGCACTGCCTCTATTATGCTTTTAAGCTCTAAAAGCATCTTCTGGTCGATATTCGTGTCCATAAGTACATTGTATGCGCCGGCGAATATCCTGAGGCCGGTCAGAATGATCCAGCCCGAGATGCCGATGCCCACAGCCCCGTCCACCCAGTAAAGGCCCCGCGACCCTAGCAGGATGCTTGTCAAGGTGGCCGTGGCGACGAAAACGTCATTGCGGTGGTCCATGGCATTGGCGGCAATGAGCAGGCTGTCTTCACGGCGCCCGGCCCTGCGGGCATGGAAAAACAGGCCGGACTTGAGCACGATCGTCCCAGCGGCAGTGAACACCAGGTACCGGTTGAAGCTGAATCCCTGCCTGTTAACTATTGAATAGAATGAGTTGCCGAGCACCCTGAAGCCCACCAGCAGGAGGGTGAAGCTTATTATCATGGCGAAAACATACTCGGCCTTGCCATGGCCGTAAGGGTGCTCCCTGTCCTCAGGCTTGCTGGCTATCTTGTTGCCAACATAGGTCAGCAGGGATGCAAAAACATCCTGGGCACTGTTGAAGCCATCGGCCAGCATGGCCTGGCTCCCGCTGACATACCCTGCCATCAGCTTCAATATCGACAGCAATATATTGGCGGATATACCCAGCACAGCGATCCGCCTGGTGGTATCATACCTGTCCATTAGCACCATCACCGGCAATATTTTTTCCATATTTAAATTGCCCCAGACCGGCCTGTGATAACTTGTTATATGGCCTTTGCTGAGATGTTAATAGTTTACATTCAAGCTGGTCGGAAGCCAGGCTGTGCATGTTTACCAGGGCAGGAGCGATTACGCCGATAATAACGGATAAAGTCAGGACATAACAACGAGCCCCTCCGGGAATGTCCTCGGGAGGGGCTTTGTATATAGTTTAGTATATAGTTTTAGGCCTTTCAAGTATCCTTACGCCATAGCCCGGTAGATCAAGGACGCCCTTGACGCTCCCGCCTTCGAGCATGTCCGTGTATTCCCCGTCGGGCAGATTGACCTGCTTTTCCTCATTTGAAAAGTTCATCACGAAAATATAGTCCGTCTTTCCATCGCTGCGCATCTGGGCGGTCACACCCTCCGGCAGGTCGCAGTCGATGACCCTGGAAATGCCCAGCTCTTCCGCCAGCCTTGAGTAGAAATCCGCCAGGAAATCAAAGCCGCTCCTGAAGGCTATGTAGTAAGCCTGGCCTTTACCGAACCTGTTCACCGTCAGGGCAGGCCTTCCCTTGTAAAAGTCCTGCTTGTACTCGGCCAGCACCTCAGCCGTTTCGACATGTATGAGGTCCGCCAGCTCAACTGCCTTGTATTCCTTGGTAAGGCCCAGCCTGTTCCCGATCCTGGGCACCGCGTAGTTGACATCGGAGTCATAGAGAGCGTCGATCTCCTCCGACCAGATGCCCGTCACCTTTCTGAGCGGGCCGGGGAAACCGCCCAGGAAGCACAGGTCGTTTTCGTCAACGATACCGCTCCAGTAGGTCGTGACCAGGGTCCCGCCGGAAGCGACGAAGGCTTCCATCCGCTCGGCCACACCTGGCCGCACCATGTACAGCATGGGGGCTATCAGGAGCTTGTAGCCGGAGAAATCGCAGTCCATGTTGATCACGTCCACCGGGATGCCCTGCTGCCAGAAGGCCTTGTAATGCAGCTCGCAGGTGCCCTGGTAGTTTTTCTCCTTTCTTGGCCCCTGGGCGTCCTCGATGGCCCACCGGTTCTCCCAGTCATAAATCAGGGCTACCTCCGGCCTGACCGTTGTCCCGATCACCTTGTCCAGCTTCTCAAGGGCCTTGCCTACCTCCGCCACATCCCTCATCACACGGGTGTGCTCATGGCCGCAGTGATCCACCACTGCGCCATGGAACTTCTCGCTGCAACCCCTGCTCTTGCGCCACTGGAAATACTGCACCGTGTCGGACCCGTGGGCTACAGCCTGCATGGACGAGAGGAAGTGCATACCTGGCCGCTTCAGCTTGGCGACCGGCTGCCAGTTGGTCATGCTCGGCGTGCTTTCCATCATCATGAAGGGCATCCCGCCCTTGAATGAACGGTTTATGTCATGGACAAAGGACACGCTTGCAGCCAGGTCCCAGTCCGGGACCTCCCCGTGCCAGCAGGGATAGTTGTCCCAGGATACTACATCCAGGACCTCAGCCAGCTTCCAGTAATCCAGCCCTGGATAGGTGCCCATCAGGTTCGTCGTGACTTTTATATCCGGTGTCAGCTCCCGCAGGGGCGCTATCTCGTTCTTTATGAAATCCACGGTCTGGTATGTCACAAACCGCTTCCAGTCCAGGTTCAGCCCGTGGATGTACAGCTCGCCGTGGGGAGCGGGCGACTCTATTTGGGACCAGTCTGTAAAGGTGTGGCTCCAGAACCCGGTCCACCAGGCATGGTTCAGCTTGTCCAGGTCATTGTCATACTTTGCCTTCAACCAGTTCCTGAATGCCTCCTGGCACAGGTCGCAATGGCATTCCCCTCTGTATTCGTTGGATACATGCCACAAAATCAGGGCAGGATGGTCCTTGTAGCGCTCCGCCAGCTTGCGGTTAATCAGCTGGGTCTTTTCCCTGTACACCGGCGATGTGTAGCAGTGGTTATGCCTCCTGCCGTGCAGGATCCGTTGCCGGTTTGGCTGCACCCTGAGGACCTCAGGATATTTGGCGGACAGCCATGCAGGCCTGGCGCCGCTTGGTGTCGCCAGTACGGCATAGGCGCCGTTCTCAGCCAGCCTGTCCATTATCTCATCCAGCCAGCCAAACTCAAAGCGGCCTTCCTCCGGCTCCAGGCTGCCCAGGAGAAAATCCCGACAGCCATGGTGTTCACATGGGCTATCTTCATAAGCCGCATGTCATCATCCCAAACCTCGGGTGTCGCCTTCCACTGATCAGGGTTGTAGTCAGCCCCATGCAAAAAACGGGGGAATTTCCCGCTGATCGGCGGATATTTAAGTATTTTACTGCTCAACTTAAGTCGTCCCCTCCTTTTTATATTCATGCAAAAATCCCTCCCGCACATTGGCAGGAGGGAATAATGGCCTATACCTTAGCCTTCGGCCCCGGCCAACCTTGAAAGGATCAGGTTGCTGCGCCTAATGAATTCCGTCATGGCTTCCGGTTCAAGGGGCTTTAAACTGATCTGGGCCAGATCATAAACCTGGCGGCAGATGAGGGCTGCATCCTCCTTCTCGTCCTCCCTGTCCCCGTACTCGACCAGCTTGTTTATCAGGCGGTTGTTCACGTTCAGCACCAGGGTCTCCTCTGCCGGGATGTCGCCGAAGCTGAACCCGGCGCCGAAGCGCCTGCTGAACTCCTGCATACGCCTGGACTGCTCGGCCAGGAGTATCACAGCCGGGGTATCCTCCGCCTTCAGGGCTTCTACCTCGACCTTCAGGTCCTCCTTGCCCAGGGCAGCCTTAAACAGCTTTTCCAGGGTCTCCTTGACTTCCTTTGAGTCTTTTGCCTTTGAGTCCTTGTCCTTGATAACATCGGAAATATCCGAGTCCACCCTGTTGAACTTAAGGCCGGATTCCTTCATTTCCAGGAAGTTTATAAAGGCGGAGTCGATCTCGCTGGTCATATACAGGGCTTCCAGGCCGTACTCCTTGAACATCCTTATATACTGGGCCTGCTGCTTTTCATCGGTGATGTAGAATACCTGGTTCTTGTGCTTGTCGCTGTTGCGGCTTAAGTAATCCTTAAGCAGGGTGTATTCCCCGTCGGTATTTTTAAAAATCAGTATTTCCTTCATCCGGCCGTAGAACTTGTCATCCCTCATGCAGCCGTATTTTATGAAGGGATTGATGTCATCCCAGTACTTGTTGAAATTCTCCCGCTCGGTCTTGAACATGCCCGTGAGCTTGTCCGCGACCTTCTTGGCGATATGGTCGGAGATCTTCCTCACATAGCCGTCATTTTGCAAAAAGCTCCTGGAAACATTCAGCGGCAGGTCCGGGCAGTCGATGACCCCCTTGAGGAGCAGCAAAAACTCCGGGATCACCTCTTTTATATTGTCAGCAACGAATACCTGGTTGTTGTAGAGCTTGATCCGGCCCTCCAGGGTCTCGAACTCGTTTCTAAGCCTGGGGAAGTACAGGATGCCCTTGAGCCTGAAGGGGTAGTCCACATTCAGGTGGATCCAGAAGAGGGGGTCCTGGAAATCCAAAAACACCTTGCGGTAAAACTCCTTGTATTCCTCCTCGGTGCAGTCGGAGGGCTGCTTGAGCCAAAGGGGATCAGTGTCGTTTATGGGCTTGTCGTCCTTCTCCTTGTCCTCCACATCCTCCAGGTAAATTTCCGTAGGCAGGAAGGCGCAGTACTTTTCTAGTATCTGCCTCAGCTTGTACTTGTCGAGAAACTCCTTGCTGTCATTGGCTATATGGAGCGTGATCGTGGTGCCCCGGTCCGTCCTGTCCGACGGGCCCATCTCATATTCTATGCCGCCGGAGCAGGACCACTTCACGGGCTCGGCGTCCTCTATATATGACTTGGTATCGATCTCGACCTTGTCCGATACCATGAAGGCAGAATAAAAGCCCAGGCCGAAGTGGCCTATGATCTGGCTGGCCTCATCCTTTTGCGCCTGGTATTTCTTTAAAAATTCCTCGGCGCCGGAGAAGGCCACCTGGTTGATGTACTTCTTGACTTCATCGGCTGTCATCCCGATGCCGTTGTCTATGATACGGATGGTCTTCTTTTTCTTGTCCAAAACCACCCTGATTTCAAACTTCTCATCCTCATTTAGCCTGGCTTCGCCAAGAGAGACGAGCCTCTTCAGCTTGGTTATGGCATCGCTGGCATTGGATATCATCTCCCGCAGGAAGATATCCTTGTCAGAGTACAGCCATTTTTTGATTATAGGAAAAATATCGGTCGTATTGACGGAAATACTGCCGGTTTCCTTGATCATAAGCCTTATCCCTCCTGTAAAATTTAACTGTCCAAGAAATTATTTTATAGCAGAAAAAGAGGTTGTCAAGGCTCAAACAGGGCCATCACCTCCTGCTCCGTCATGGCTGTGATGAAGGATTCACCCGGGGTTATCACGGCATCCGCCAGCCCCCGTTTCTTTTGCTTCAGCTCCTCTATCTTCTCTTCAATGGTGCCCTTGGTTATGAGCCGCATCACATGCACAGCCCTGGTCTGGCCTATCCGGTATGCCCTGTCCGATGCCTGGTCCTCCACCGCTGGATTCCACCAAGGGTCAAAGTGTATGACCATATCGGCCCCGGTCAGGTTGAGTCCCGTCCCGCCGGCCTTAAGGGAGATCAGGAAGACCTGGCCTTCTCCTTCGTTGAACTGCTTTACCAGCCTCCCGCGCTCCTTTACATCGGTGTTGCCGTCCAGATACAGGGTGCTTATCCCCTGGCGGGCAAGGCGGTCGTTTATCAGGCCCAGCATGCTTGTAAACTGGGAAAAGAGCAGTATCCTGTGGCCGCTGCCAAGGGCGCTGTCCAGTATCTCATCCAGCAGGATGAGCTTGCCGCTGTCCCCCCTGTAATTCTCCAGAAAGACTCCGGGATGGCAGCAGATCTGACGCAGGCGGGTCAGGGCGGTCAGGATCTTTATTCGGCTTTTATCAAAGCCCGCTTCCCTGACCTCACTTG
>JAKORJ010000073.1 GCA_029777885.1 Bacillota bacterium
AAGCCCCTTCGCAAATGACTTCATATTAAAATTGCCTGGTTTTACACTGTATTCGGAAATTGTAAAGCCAGCAACAGCCGCTAATAGAGGCATCGCTGCTGCTGCCTACGTGATCATGCTCGGTATAGCATTCCTGTTTTTCCTGGCAGCCTTCCTGACAGCAGTTAAGTTTTTCCCCCGAAAGGAAATGAGCCGGCGTATGAAATAATCTCATACTTCTATGATACTTTTAAAGAACTCAACGGCCCCGCTTATATCCTTTTCATCCAGGTGCCCTTTTGCCATCCCCCCGGACAGCTTGAAAGGGCCGAAGGTATTATTCTACTGGATCAATGGCACTTAAATGAGCTTCTCCAGGAATTCAACAATATCCTTAGCCTTGGGCGGGCAGCCCCTGACGCATCTGTCAAACCCTGAGGTGCATGCGCCGATGCCTATTCCGTCCAGCTTCTTGTTTTTGAAATTCTGGCCTATATACAATTTATCCTTCAGTTTATCCAGCAAGCCCCTTTCATCCAGCCTCTCCAGCGCATAAATAAGGCTCCCGTAGCAGGCTGAGCAGGCGCTGTCCTCTACGATATGCCTGGCCAAATAGCGGACCCTTCTGGAAGATGCCATTTTCCTAGAACCCTCATCCTTGTTCAGTTCGGCTATATCGGCTTTTGCCAGGTCGGTCGAGCCAACACCTATTTTCTCAGCAATGCCGATATACGGGACTTCTTCAATACCAAAGCCCATCAGGTGGGCTGCATATGAGTCGACCAGCACTGGATCCTTCCCCGCGATTATCCTGTTCATCTGGACCGGGTTGCCGCCTTCCTCAAAATTGAGGTCGCCGTTCATGCCGTCTACGATTATGAGGTCCTGCCTTATGAGCTTGTTTAGGTAAGCTATGGGTTTGTGCAGGCCCATGGTGTGGAACCGCCTCTTCTCGGAATTGGGTATACAGCCCTTCAGGTTCTTCAGGGCGCAGGTAATGTTGGTCTGGCAGTGGCCCTTGAGGACCGGTACATTAATCAGATAATCGACCTTTGCTGCATACTCGCAGATGTTTATGGTCATGCCGCCGGTTTCAGCTGGCATGGATCTATCCCTCTGGAGATCGACCAGGGGGACTCCGTATTCCTTCGACAGGTCCTCATACCCGCATACTTTAAAGGCCTCCCCTGTCCTGTCTCCTACCCAGGAGCCCTCCATGATCACTATGTTGTCGCGTCCTTTTAATTTCAAGTATTCTATGATACCTGCCACTATTTCAGGTGAGGTCGTTGCGCCTGAGCTTGCAGGCTTTGCCACGACGAGATTGGGCTTGATCCCGATAAGGTCGTTATTCCCTATTTCCTCCTCAGGCTTTATGGCTTCTAGCAGCTCCATGACCATTTGCTTTGGATTATCTCCGTAAATGACCCGGATCCAATTCCTATCAAGCATCGAAACCAGCTCCTTTGCCTGCATTTCTTCCTTCGCCAGTAATTCTGCCTGAATCGTGGTGATTCCTGCTTGTGTTGAAACACATATCTGTTTTTACTATAATTATCATGTAGATTATAAATTCCGGGGGGTTTAAAATGGCTTGCAA
>JAKORJ010000074.1 GCA_029777885.1 Bacillota bacterium
CAATGTTAAGATCGGCGATGTATTTGAAAATGCTGACGAGTATGCTGATGATAGTATCTACGTTATGCTCGGTTATTACCGGAAAGCCCTTGAGGCTTATCGCCAGGGCATAGTGGCTTTCCCGCAGGAGATATCGCTGAAATATAACTATGAGTATGTGAAGGAAAAGATCCGGCAACTGGAGCAGGAAATAGCCAGAAGGCAGCAGGAGGAAACTGACCGGCAGAGCGATGAAGGGAAACGGGACGATAAAGAGCAGAAGGACGGAGGAGACCAGCAGGGCAACGTGGGACAGCAGGGCGGCGGTCAGCAGGAGGGCGGAGACCAGCAAGGCGGCGGAGGTCCACAGGACGGCGATGACAGGCAGACCGGCGGAGGCCCGCAGGATGGCGATGACAAGCAGACCGAAGGAGGCCAGTCCGGCGACGACGTCGAATCGTCAGGGGACGGCAGGCCTGGTGATGATGATCCGGTCATTGATGACAGGATACAATCCAGGAGCGAAATAGAGTATATATTGCAAATGATCGAAAAACAGGAGAAGGAAAGCCTGAAAAACAACAAGGGGACCAGGTACCGGGATGAGGAGGAAGAATATGACTGGTAGGCGGATCATGGCCAGAGTACTTATTACAATATTCATAATCATTTCAGTTTTCTGCATGTTCGGCAGCAGCGCATCTGCAGCCGCCAAACCGCGCTTTACACTGGAAATCGATTCTGCTGAACTGTCCGAGTACTCAAGCGCGATACTGAAAGTAATCATGACAGGCGCTCCTGGTGCAGAATTGTTCGATATAACCGGTATTGGTCTGTTCGAATCAATGCATATAGACACTTCGACATACACGGAGGTAATAGACGGACAGCTGACCGAAGTCAAATATGAAACATATATCATAATGCCGTTGTTCTCCGGCCGGTATACTATTTGCGGCATCATTTCATATAACGGGGAACTGTATTTTACAAATGAAGTCGAAGTGAACGTAGTCGAGGA
>JAKORJ010000075.1 GCA_029777885.1 Bacillota bacterium
AAGGTACTGCTGGAGCAAAAATACAGGCTAATAGACTCGGTGCTATTCTCCGTGCTTTCCGGTGCCTTGTTGATCACAGGTCTGATAAGCTATATGCTTCTTAGGAACCTCAGGAAAGTTAAGATACTTGGCCGGGAGACAGCGTATTTCAACAATATGAGGGCTACTTTTAGTGATGCTGATGACAATATGATCTGCCTCAAGGATGAAAACCTGAAATATATATTTGTCAATAAGGCCTTCAAGACCTTTTACCAGCTTGACGAGGACCAGATAAAGGGCCACGGCGACTTTGAACTAGCGCCTGAAGAGTTTGCCGAGATCCAAAGGAAAACCGACCTCGAAGTTTTATCGACCATGAGGTTGTCGAAAACGGTGTTTAGCTGGAAGGACAGGATATTCGAATCAATCAAGTTCCCGGTGAAACTTCCAAGTGAAAAGCATGGCATTGGTTGTTACATGAAGGACATCACCGAGGAGCACAGCATTAGGATTAAGCAGGAGGAGCAAAACAGGCAAATCGAGTACTTGAGCAGGCATGACAGCCTGACCGGGCTGTACAACAGGTACTTTCTTGATGAGGAGCTGAAGCGGCTGGATACGGAAGCCAACCTGCCCCTATCGATAATCGTAGCTGATATGAACGGTTTGAAGCTGGCCAATGACATATTCGGTCATGAGGCAGGAGATGAGCTGCTCAAGGGAGCGGCGGAGATCATAAGGAAGGCTTGCAGGCCTGAAGACGTGATCGCCCGGATAGGGGGAGATGAATATGTGATAGTGCTTCCTCGTACCACGCGGGACAGGGCTGAAGAGATAATGACGAATATCGCCGATGAGTTCGGCAAGGTGAAGGTCAAGGCCATAAGAGGCAGCATCTCCATGGGCTGTGATACCAAGACCGCTGCTGACGTTGACATTAAAGATATATACAAAAACGCTGAAAGCAGGATGTATTTCAGGAAGACCCTGGACAAGGACAAGCTTAAGAGTGCTGCCTTAGATTCGATAATTCAAATGCTGCATGATATAAGCCCAAGGGAAGGAGAGCACGCCATAAACGTAAGCGAGCTCTCGGAAAAGATCGGCCGGGCAATGGGCATGTCTGAGGTCGAGGTAAAAAGGCTGAAGGATGCCGCTTATCTTCATGACATCGGCAAGATCACCCTTGATGAAGACCTGGTGAAAAAATACGGCGACTTGGAAAAAGGTGAATACAAGGCAATGAGGCATCATGCGGTAGCCGGGTTCAGGATCCTGAATGCCTTTGACAATACTGTGGACCTTGCCGAGACAGTGCTGTTCCACCATGAGATGTGGGATGGCTCAGGCTATCCCAAGGGGCTCAAAAGGGATGAAATACCCTTGAATGCAAGGATCATTGCGGTGGCAGAAGCCTATGATGCAATGACCGGCAGCTACAGGGAAAACCCGCTTGACAGGGCTGAGGCCGCCCGAGAGATAAAAAGGCTTTCCGGCACGGCCTTCGACCCAAATGTCGTAGATATTTTCATGAGTGTTATCAATAGTGTCAAGGAGTGATTTGCTTGAGGCCGATAAATCACCTGGCAGAGGCGATAGAAAAAATAAAGCTGGTTGAAGGCAGGTACGATGTTATCCGCATAGTTGAGCCGGCAACTAAGAAAGCCTTGCTGATCAAGGAAGATGGGAACATATCCAATGGTAAAATATGCTACCATTTGTGGGACGGGGATACCGGCTGCCAAAACTGCCTATCACATAAAGCAGCGGATGAGAACGACCTGATCTTCATGTCCAAAAAAGTCAAAGGCAAGGTCTATAAGATAACAGCCGTCCCATTTTCTATCGATGACCGGTCACTCGTCGTTGAACTCATAAAGGACGTTACGAATAATGTCAACATAACCTGCGGCATGCCGGACACCGATAGTGCCATGCTGAACTCAGAGGAGCACAGGCTGCGGCTTGACGTAAAGGATGAATTTACAAACCTCTTCAACCGGAAATACGTGGAGGAGACCCTGCCGGCTGAGCTTCTCAAGGCACTCCTCAACCAGGAGTCGTTGTCTCTAGCTATAGTGAGTCTGGATCATCTGCATCAGGTTATAGCGGAATATGGCTATTTCGCAGGCGACAGGCTTGCAATGGAATTTGCCGATGAGCTGAAGAAATATTTCGCCGCCAGCAGGCATTGGGTCGCCAGGCTCAGCGGCGAAAGGTTCATGATCTGCCTGAACATATGCGATAAGGACATAGCAGGTATAATAACCAATAAAGTCACAACGGATCTGTCGGCAAAAGAGGTGATAGCAACCGGCAAGCGGATACCCTTGACATGCAGCAGTGAGGTTTATGCCGTATGTGACGGACAAAGCTGCATCCCGCTGGACGAGCTTCTAGAGATAATAGGATGGGTCTAACTCATTGGCCCAGCAGGTTGGACAGTATCTCCAGGGCTCTTCTCCTGATCCTCTGCACGGTTTTGGTGCTGACATTCATGGCTTTGGCTATCTGCTTCATGGTTTTCCGCTGGAAATAATACGATTCTATTACCTGCCTTTGCCGGGGCTCCAGGCTGCGTAACGCTTCATACAGGGCTTTGCTCTGCTCCTTGGCCAGGAAGTCCTGGGCAGGATCCGACCCATCCGGCAGCAGATCCATGTATTCCGTGCCTTCTTCGCTGTCGGACGGCGCATTCAGGGACTCTGCAGGGCGATGCTTCCTTGACAGGTTCAATATATGGAAGTATACCTTTTGCTTGATGTACAGGAGAAAGGGGACCTGCCTGGCCTCGTCATACTCTTGTATTCCTCCAAGTACAGCCAGAGCAGCCTCCTGCAGCAGGTCCTCCCTGTCATGGCCGAAGCCGCAGCGGTTCACAGCAGACACCATAAGGGGCTTCAAGCGCTCCAATAGCTGCAATTTTGCCTCCTCACTCCCTGACTTGGCCCCGATCACAAGGGCTCTGAATTTGTACTCCATATCATTTCCTCCTTATAAGATTATTCGTTGGAGCGTAAAGTTTACATAATATCGGCTTGGGGGTATAAAAAAAGCCCCTGTCCAAACGGGCTGAACCGTCGGAAGGAGCTTTCTGCATACTGCCCTAAAGCCGTGAAATCATGTAATATACTCCAGCATACAGAGTATAGGATCTATATAGTGTCATTTCAATATCATAATCCTGTCATTATACTGTCACTTATCTTCCACCTAAATATTCCGCTCATCCAGGCCTAGCTCTCACTCAGCTATCACTTAACTGCCCGGCTACTGCCCGGTGTAGTTGACAGACCTGTTAGTTCAGGCAATAAAAAGCCCCAGAGTATGACGCCGAGCTTTTCCGTGGCCTGCCTTTTATAGCGGAAGTAGGTAGAAGGGGAGATGTGCAGCCTGTCCATGATCTGCTTGTGGCTGAGCTTTTGCTTGCTTATGTGGCAGCCATGGAGTATCTGGAAGTATATTTCACCGTACTCCGGATAATTTCTGAGCTTTACCAGCGCTTTATCTATTATGTCGATGATCTCCTTTGACTCGGCAATACTGGTCAGCCTTTCCTCAAGCTTCTTTTTATCCACGCCGTTTCGAAATTCCCCGATGTCCAGGGAGAGAAGGTCGCACAGGGACTTGATGCTACTACCTCCAAGGGAGCGGGCTGTATCGTGTACATCGATCAGGTCTTCCTCCATGCGCCATACCGCATCCCGGTAGATATGTAAAAGAAGCCTCGTCTTATGGTATACGTCATTCCCGGTATCCGCCATCCTGCGGCCAATCATGGTGCTGATGCTTTTCATTGGTTCACCCTCCGTTCCGTACTTGTATATTTTTCTTTGGGTCATATCTAATACGAACATATGTTCTGATCAAGTATAGATTATAAACGATGATTTGATGAATGTCAAACTATTTTATTAAAATATAGAATATTTGCTAAACGGCAATATTGATTTTTACTTTATAATAGAATATAATTAGAACGAACATATGTTCTGATAAAGCGCAGGCAACATGGATCCGAAGGGAGTGATAGGGTGGACTTCGGAGAGTATTTAAGATCATTAAGAAAGGAAAAGGGACTGACCCAAAAGCAATTGGCTGACCTGGCAGGCTTCAGCAACACTGAGATATCCAGGATCGAGTCCGGAGACAGGCAAAAGCCTTCCCCGATCATTTTAAAGGCCATCGCTCCCCATCTGTCAGTCCCATACGAGGAACTGCTTAAGCAAGCCGGCTATCTTGAGGAGGTCATCGATCACAAGGGCTACACCGAGCATGTGTTCATGGACGAGGATGGAAGGCTGACGGATATCGTCAGGAAGGTCAAGGAGATGCAGGAAGCTGACAGCGACTGGGTCAACATAGCCTACAGGGTGTCAAAGGAGCTGCCGAAGGAGGACCTTGAGGCCATAAAGGCCATAGCCCAATCATTGCTTAACAGGCAGGGGACCAAAAGTGGCCAATGACCTTATCCCGAAGCATAGGCTGGAATACATCGACCTGAAGCTCAAGGAGCTTATACGCCGATACAACATAGAAAAATGGCCTGTGGACTGCATTGACCTCCTGGTCAGGATGAAAGAAAAGGGCGATCCTCCGGTCAGGCTCTTGGCCACTCGCAGCCTGAAGGACGATACCGATGCTTGTACGATTTACAGCAAGGAGCAGGGCTACATCGTTAAGTTCAATAAGAACAAGTTCAGATATCCCTTTGTGACATCGGCAGACCGACGCACCAATTTCACGGCAGCCCATGAGATCGGGCATATATCCTTGGAGCATCTCCTAATACCTGCCAGGCTGAAATCCGGCATGGAAAGCAAAATGGAGGAGCTGGAGGCAAACGAGTTTGCAGCCCGCCTCCTGATGCCGGATAGGCTCATTTTTTCCTGCAACTATCATGCCTTTGCTCAAACTGCTGCTTACATGAATGTGTCAAAGGCCGCGCTCAGGAGGCGGCTGGCAAACATGGGGAGGATCGACATGGCAAGGTCGCAAGGGAAGAGGAGCTGCTTTAAATGCGGCAATACCAGCTTTTCTGCCTTTGCAAGGTTCTGCTGCATATGCGGTGACCCTATCGACAGCAGCAAGCGGGGCATCAGAAGGGTCGTTTACCCGGTCGGCATCCCCCAGGACAGGTATAAGAGGGCTCTTGCCTGTCCCAAATGCGGCACAGCGCTAGACCGCAACGAAACGGAAAGGTGCAGCATATGCGGCACCTATGTGTTCAACTATTGCACCGGGTATTTTGAACCTGGTGGGAGCGAGTGTTCATATGCCAATCCCGGCAATGCCAGGTATTGCGAGATGTGCGGCAGGCCAACCTGTTACCTGGCAGAGAAATACTTGGCAGAGTGGGACGGCATGAAGTAATGCATTAAAGTAATAATTTACTATTTGATATGCCAATATAGATATCCTATAATATATAGAGCTTATATATGAGTATATATAATATATACAGACCGGAAGGATGATGGCATAAATGAAAAATTACAAGGCAATGCTCCTTGTGCTTCTGCTTAGCCTTGCGATACTGCTGGTAAGCTGCACAGGGGACGGCGCAGACAATGGCTCAACTCCAGCTAATGGCGAGAATAATACAAATGCGCCTGCCAATGATGAGATAACAGTATCTGAGCAGGTGATTTTCGACCAGGGCGGTATAAAGGTCACGCTCAAGTCCTTTGATGCTGACAGCTTGTTCGGGCCTTCCCTCAAGGTATTGATAGAAAACAGCAGCGACAGCCCTGTCATGGTTCAGGCAAGGGAGACATCCATCAACGGCATAGTTGTTGACAATATATTTTCCAGTGATGTAGCATCCGGCAAGAGTGCAAACGACGAAATAGTCTTTATGAAGGAGGACATTGAGAATGCCGGCATTGAAGTTATCAGGGATATTGAGCTCAAGCTCAGTATTTATGATCCTGAAAGCTGGGAAACGATAGTTGAATCTGGTACCATCAGCATAACTACCTCAGCAGATCCGTCCTATGTACAGTCATATGATGACAGCGGTGTTGCAGTATTGGATAAGGACGGTTTCAAGGTAGTGGTCAAGGATGCAGACAGTGAGAGCCTTTTAGGTACAGATGTCAAGGTTTACCTGGAGAACAATACAGAAGCAACTGTTACTATCCAGGTAAGCGATGTGTCAGTAAACGGATATATGATAGAGCCGATATTCTCCGTTGATTTGCCGGCGGGAAAGAAGGCCTATGACACAATAACCTTCCTGGAAAGTGACCTTGAAGCCAACGGGATCACGTCGATCGATGAACTGGAGCTGAAGGTCAACATTTTCGATACTGAGACCTGGGAGCCTATCCTCGATTCGGATGCAGTAAAAGTTAGCTTTAAATAACATTAAGTCATTAATTTAGCGGACACCTGTAAAGGTGTCTTTTTTTCTGCCTTGATTTATGCATAAGGGTTAACTTTACATGTTTAGAAACCTACCTCTGAGGTATTATATATTAAGCAATTCAAACATGAAATACCAAGGGAGATGATTTAATGGATAAGTTGAAGCTATCGATCATATATTACAGCATGACCGGCACAAACTACCAGTTGGCGAAATGGGCGGCAGAAGCCGCAGAAAAGGCAGGAGCAGAGGTTCGACTCCGCAAGGTGCGTGAGCTGGCACCGGATGAAGTTGTGAACTCCAGCCCGGCATGGAAGGCCCAAAAGGAAGCTGAAAAGGACGTCCCAGAGGCCTCTTCGGCAGATCTTGAGTGGGCTGATGCCATAATCTTCAGCGCCCCGACCAGGTTCGGCACCCTTCCGTCGCAGATGAAGCAATTTTTGGATATCCAGGGCGGGCTTTGGGCCAAGGGCAAGCTTACGAACAAGGTGGTCAGCGCCATGACCTCAGCCCAGAACTCCCACGGAGGCCAGGAGGGCACCGTAAAGGAGCTCTATACGGTCATGATGCACTGGGGAGCCATAATCGTACCGCCCGGATACACCAGTGAT
>JAKORJ010000006.1 GCA_029777885.1 Bacillota bacterium
AGGATCCCCTAGTCAGACGCAATAACTTCAATGAGGTCGCATTGGGCTACAGCCTTGAAGAAGCCATTGTAGAGGCTGGCAGGTGCCTTCAGTGCAGAAAGCCCATGTGTGTGGCAGGCTGCCCGGTCAACGTGCAGATCCCCGCTTTCATAAAAGCGCTGACAGAGGGAGAACTGGAGAATGCATATAGAATAATAAAGGAAACCAATAATCTGCCCTCGATCTGCGGAAGGGTGTGCCCCCAGGAGGAGCAGTGCGAGAAGCAGTGCGTTTTGAATAAAAAAGGAGTAGGGATCGCCATCGGCAGGCTGGAACGCTTCGTAGGCGACAGCTTTTTGGATAGTGATGAGACAGCTGCAAAAGCCATTCCTTCCGGCGGTCAAAGGGTAGCTGTGGTTGGGAGCGGGCCTGCAGGCCTGACGGCAGCGGCGGACTTGGCCAAATTCGGATATGAGGTCACAGTATTTGAAGCATTCCATGAACCGGGCGGTGTCCTTATATACGGCATCCCTGAGTTTAGGCTGCCCAAAGCCCTGGTCAAGAAAGAGATAAGCAAGCTTAAAGCCCTTGGCGTCAGGTTTATGACGAATGTGATAATAGGAAAGACTATGACGGTAGATGACCTGTTTGAAGAAGGCTATTCTGCGGTTTTCATCGGCAGTGGCGCCGGTTTGCCCAAATTTATGGATATACCAGGTGAAAACCTGAACGGTGTTTATTCAGCAAATGAATACCTGACCCGGATAAACCTGATGGGGGCCTATGATTTTCCCCACAGCCATACCCCGGTCAAGCACGGCAGAAGGGTGGCAGTCATAGGCGGCGGCAACGTAGCCATGGATGCAGCACGGTGTGCGGTGCGGTTGGGAGCGGAAGAGGTCCATATCGTCTACAGGCGGTCCATGGAAGAGATGCCTGCCAGGGCTGAAGAGGTCCACCATGCCAGGGAAGAGGGCATCATATTCGACATGCTGACCAATCCCATAGAGATACTAGGCCAGGACGGCTGGGTAAATGGCTTGCGATGCGTGCGGATGGAGCTTGGAGAGCCTGATGAATCGGGGCGCAGAAAGCCGGTCGAGGTAAAAGGCTCAGAATTCGACATGGAGTTTGATATGGTGATCATAGCTATAGGCACCAGCCCCAATCCGCTGATAACAGCCTCAACGCCGGATCTGAAGACGACCAGGTTCGGCGGGATCATGGTCGATGAAGCCACTGGTGCTACCAGCAAGGAAGGCGTATTCGCCGGCGGCGATGCAGTGACCGGAGCAGCGACGGTGATCCAGGCCATGGGTGCCGGCAAACGGGCTGCCCTGGCCATACACAGGAAGCTGTCAGACAAGGCCTGTATTAATTTTGCAGTGAATTATGATGCATCAAAGTAATACTAATGCATGGCATCATATATTATATAAAAACCTGTATATAATTATCCCGTTATATAGGAAGGAAGATAAGCTTTATGTCCTACATCGATGACTGCATTCAAATGGTATTTGAACGCAACCCGGGAGAAACCGTATTCCACCAGGCTGTAACTGAAGTCCTCAGGTCCCTGGAGCCGGTCATCAAAAAGCACCCGGAATATGAAAGAGCAGGCCTGTTGGAGCGGCTGACCGAGCCTGAGAGACAGATAGTTTTCAGGGTGCCATGGGTGGATGATGAAGGCAGGGTCAAGGTGAACAGGGGCTTCAGGGTGCAGTTCAACAGCGCTATCGGGCCATATAAGGGCGGTCTGCGCTTTCATCCGACTGTCGACCTGGGTGTCATCAAATTCCTTGGGTTTGAACAGATTTTCAAAAACTCACTCACCGGATTGCCTATAGGCGGAGGCAAGGGCGGCAGCGATTTCGATCCCAAGGGGAAATCCGAGGGAGAGATAATGCGTTTCTGCCAGAGCTTCATGACGGAGCTTTACAGGCATATAGGAGCGGATACCGATGTACCGGCAGGGGATATCGGTGTAGGTGCCAGGGAAATAGGGTACATGTATGGCCAATACAAAAGGATCAGGAACGTTTATGAAGGCGTACTGACAGGCAAGGGCCTCACTTATGGGGGCAGCCTGGGCAGGAAGGAAGCAACAGGCTATGGGCTCGTGTACTTCCTGGACGAGATGGTGAAGGCAAAAGGAAAGACCATAAAGGACGCAACCATCGTCATATCGGGTTCCGGCAATGTAGCGATATATGCCGCAGAAAAGGCAGCCCAGCTCGGCGGAAGGGTAGTAGCCATGAGTGATTCTAACGGATACATATACGATCCGGAGGGCATTTGCCTGGATACCGTCAAGCAGCTCAAGGAAATAGAACGAAAGAGGATAAAGGAATACACAGCCGTTCATCCAAAGGCTGAGTACCATGAGGGAGCAAAGAACATTTGGCAGATACCCTGCGATATAGCACTGCCTTGTGCGACCCAGAACGAGCTGGACGGAAGCTCGGCAGAAGCGCTTGTAAATAACCGGTGCTGGGCCATCGCCGAGGGAGCTAATATGCCCTCGACACCGGAAGCCGTTGACCTGTTCCTGGGCAAGGGCATCCTCTTTGCGCCGGGCAAGGCTGCCAATGCCGGGGGGGTCGCTGTATCAGCCCTGGAGATGTCCCAAAACAGCATGCGGTATTCCTGGACCTTTGAAGAAGTGGATTCAAAGCTTAAGGAGATCATGACCAGCATCTACAAGCGAGCAAGCCAGGCCGCAAGAGAATATGGCCATGAAGGCAACCTGGTGGCAGGTGCCAATATTGCAGGTTTTCTGAAAGTGGCCGATGCCATGATGAGCCAGGGGATCGTCTGATCAAGCTTATAACGGGGGTTACTCAATGCAGGTTCTGCAAGCAGACAACAGCATAATATTGACCGGTGTGGCCAGCTTTCATCCGGCCCACATCTTCGACTGCGGACAAGCCTTCCGGTGGAATCCTGACGGGAAAGGCTACATCGGCATCGTAACTGACAAGGTAATAAGGGTGGTATTTGAAAACGGCTCGGTGAAACTCGAAGGGGCGAGCCGGGAGGATTTCGAGTCTCTTTGGCGGTATTACCTGGACCTGGACCGGGATTATGAGTCCATCAAGCAGGAGTTTTCAAAGGATCCCGTGCTGGCTGAGGCTGTCAGCTACGGCTGGGGGATGCGCATACTCAACCAGGACCCCTGGGAGACCCTGATATCCTTCATAATATCAGCCAACAACAATATAACAAGGATAAAAAATATAGTCGAAAGACTTTCAGCCAGGCTTGGCAAGGCCGTGCCCTTCGAAGGCAAGGCCTATTATACCTTCCCGGAGCCGTCAGCCCTGGCCGGCGCTGATGACGATACGCTGAAGCAATGCGGCTGCGGCTATAGGGGCCCATATATCAGGGAAACAGCCCGGATGGTGGCCGACGGCAAAATATCAATGGCAGACCTGAAGCATTTGCCTTACGCTGAGGCACGCAAGCTCCTGCTTTCATGCAAGGGCGTGGGTGAGAAGGTGGCTGACTGCATCCTTCTCTTTTCATTGAATCATACCGAAGCCTTTCCCGTTGATGTCTGGATAAAAAGGATAATGGAGCAGCTCTATATACACAAGTCCCTGTCAGTGAAGGAAATAAGGGCTTATGCAGGAGCAAGGTTCGGGAAATACGCAGGCCTTGCGCAGCAGTATCTTTTTTATTATGCACGGGATATGAAAATAGGGAGACAGGGGGAAGAATAAGTGCTGGGTACGATAGTGAACGCTACTGCAATACTGGTCGGTACACTTTTAGGCCTGGCGGCAGGCAAATGGTTTTCAAACAGCAGGCTTATTAAGGGCTGCTCGGATGTGATAATGCAGGGCATTGGCTTGTCGGTCATGATAATCGGCATCTCCAATGCCCTTAAGTCAGAAAACATGCTGCTCGTGATCATAAGCCTGGTCATCGGCGGTATAATCGGCCAGGCCGTAGGCATAGAAAGGCGGCTCGACAGCCTGGGCAGCAGGGTGCAGAAACGGTTTGCAGACACCGGCAGGACGGTATCAGAGGGGTTCGTGACAGCCAGCCTCATATTCTGCGTAGGCTCAATGGCGGTGGTCGGTTCCCTGGACGCAGGCATAAAGGGGGACTACCTTACGCTTTATGCCAAGTCCGTCCTTGATGGCGTCACCGCAATGGCGCTCTCCTCAACGCTAGGCATAGGCGTAGCCCTGTCAGCCCTGGCCGTACTCCTGTATCAAGGAGCGATCACCCTCCTGGCATGCCTTTTGTATCCGCTGCTGGCCAATACGGCCGTGATAAATGACATGTCGGCCGTCGGAGGTATCTTGATTCTAGGCATTGGTATTTCCATGCTGGGCATAAAAAAGCTCAACATCGGCAACCTCTTGCCGGCAATATTCATCCCGCCACTGTATTATCCCCTGGCCGGCCTGATAGCGGATTTGCTGGGATAGGGATGTACCTTGACACCAGAAATATCATTTGCTAAACTCATTGTAATTTGTAATATTCTCGTGACACATTCTATCATCAAACCAAGAATTGTTTGAAAGGAAGTGTTATCAATAGAAGATAAGTTTGAAAGAGAAGGCCTGACATTTGACGATGTTTTGCTTATCCCCCAGAAATCGGATGTTTTGCCCGGAGAGGTCAACCTGAGCACCAGGCTGACAAACAAGATAAAACTAAATATACCGCTCATGAGCGCGGCCATGGATACAGTCACTGAAGCCAGGATGGCTATTTCCATTGCCCGTGAGGGCGGCATCGGCATCATCCACAAGAACATGTCGATCGAGGAGCAGGCCGAGCAGATAGACAAGGTCAAGCGGTCCGAGCATGGCGTCATCGTAGATCCCTTTTACCTCTCAGCGTCCCATTTGCTATCCGATGCGCTGAACCTCATGGAAAAGTACCGGATCTCAGGGGTGCCCATAACTGAAAACGGGAAACTCATCGGTATCATTACCAACCGCGACATCCGGTTTGAAACCGATCTCAACAAGCCGATCCGTGAGGTCATGACGTCGGAGAACCTGGTGACAGCCCCGGTGGGTACTACCCTGGAGCAGGCCCAGGAGGTATTGCGCAAGTACAAGATCGAAAAGCTGCCCATCGTGGATGAAAACGGGATGCTAAAGGGCCTGATAACTATAAAGGACATTGAAAAGGCTATCCAGTATCCCAACTCAGCAAAGGATGCAAACGGCAGGCTCCTTGTGGGTGCGGCCGTAGGGATAACGGCCGATACCCTGGAGAGGGTGGAAGCCCTGATCGCGGCCAAGGTCGATGTGATAGTGGTGGACACTGCCCACGGCCACTCCAGGGGAGTCATAGAAAAGGTAAAAGAGATCAAACGCAAGTATCCTGACCTTCAGCTTATCGCCGGCAACGTGGCGACCGCGGAAGCGACCAGGGAGCTTATAGAAGCCGGAGCCGACTGCGTGAAGGTCGGCATAGGACCCGGCTCGATTTGTACGACCAGGATAGTGGCAGGCATAGGCGTACCCCAGATAACGGCCATCTATGACTGCGCCAGGGAAGCTGACAAATACAATATACCCATCATAGCTGACGGAGGCATAAAGTACTCCGGTGACATCACAAAAGCCATAGCCGCTGGTGCCAGTGTGGTCATGGTCGGCAGCCTGCTGGCAGGCACGGATGAAAGTCCAGGCGAGCTGGAGCTTTACCAGGGCAGAAGGTTCAAGGTCTACCGGGGCATGGGCTCCATGGCAGCAATGGAGTCAGGCAGCAAGGACAGGTACTTCCAGGAAGGCCAAAAGAAGCTGGTGCCTGAAGGCGTCGAGGGCAGGGTCCCGTACAGGGGAGCCCTGGCTGACAGCGTATACCAGCTCATGGGCGGCCTGAGGGCAGGTATGGGCTATTGTGGAGCTCGGACCATAGAGGAGCTTAGGAAAAACTCGAAGTTCATCAGGATAACCGGGGCAGGACTCAAGGAGAGTCACCCCCATGACATAACCATCACCAAGGAAGCGCCGAATTACAGTACAAACGTATAGGAGGACTGTTCGTGCAATACAGAGAGTTTGGGAAAACAGGCATAAAGGTTTCAGCCCTGGGTTTTGGGGCCATGCGGCTACCCCAGAAAAAAGCGGGCGATAAGGACGTTTTCGATTATGACGAAAGCATTCGCATCATCCACAGGGCATTTGAGCTCGGCGTCAATTACATCGATACAGCGCCGGGCTACTGCAACGGCGAGAGCGAGATAATCGTCGGACAGGCCTTGAAGGGCTGGAGGGACAAGGTATACCTTTCGACCAAGAACCCGATCGAGGACGCATCAGGTGAGCATTACAGGGAGCGGCTTGAAAGGTCATTGAAAAAGCTGGATGTTGATTATATCGATTTCTACCACTTCTGGGGGATCAACCTGAAAACCTTCGAAGAGAGCATAGACGTGCCGGACGGACCCTTGAGCGCAGCCATAAAGGCCAAGGAAGAGGGGCTGATCAAGCATATATCCTTCTCCTTCCATGACGATCCCCAGAACCTTTTAAAGCTGATCGACACCGGCGTGTTTGAATCGGTACTGTGCCAATACAACCTGCTGGACCGCAGCAATGAAGCAGGCATAGCCTACGCAAAGGAAAAGGGGCTTGGAGTCGTTATCATGGGTCCCGTAGGCGGAGGGCGCCTGGGTGCCCCCTCGGAGGTAATAAAGGGCTTGCTGAAGGGCAAGATAAAGAGCAGCGCCGAGATCGCCCTGAGGTTCGTGCTTGCCAATCCCGGTGTCTGTGTGGCCTTGTCAGGCATGAGCAGCATCGAAATGGTAGAGGAGAATGCAAGGACCGCCTCCAACGAAACCCAGCTTTCAGCTGAGGAAGTGGCGATGATAAATGAAGCCATGGAGGAGAACAAGCGGCTTGCTGAACTGTACTGCACGGGTTGCAATTATTGCATGCCCTGCCCCAATGAAGTGAACATACCGCTCAATTTCCGCCTTATGAATTATCACAGGGTCTACGGCCTTACGGAATATGCCCGCCAGGAATACAGCAGGATAGGCACAAATGACTGGCTGAAGGGAAAGAAGGCCGAGGAATGCATAGAATGCGGCATATGTGAGGAAAAATGCCCGCAAAGGTTACAGATACGCAAGCAGCTCAAGGAAACGGCAAAAGCTTTGGGGTGAGTTTGATATATCAAAGGGAATACCGGGGGGAATCCCGGTATTTTCAATAAGTGCCCCATAGATCAAAGGAGGATCAGCCAATGAAACATGAATCGATCATTATACTGGACTTCGGCGGGCAGCCCAACCATCTTGTACCGCGCAGGGTGCGGGAAGCGAATGTGTACTGCGAGGTGCTGCCAAGCAGCGTATCGGTGGATGCTGTTATAGCGAAAGAGCCCAAAGGCATAATCCTGACCGGAGGATCGCCGGAGACAGATGCAATCGGTGACAACCAATACATAAAGGAAATACAAAAGCTGGGCATCCCTGTGCTGGATCTGCGTAGTGTAACCACTAAAGCAGAAGAGGCAGTCGGATCCCGGTTAAACAATGTCCTGAAAAGCTTTCTGTTCGACGAATGCAAGTGCCGTGGCGACTGGACCATGTCCAGCTTTGTAGAGGAATGCGTTTACGAGCTGAATAAGCGGATAGGGGATAAAAAGGTGCTCTGCGCTTTATCGGGCGGGGTCGACAGTTCCGTGTCAGCCCTCCTGGTACATAAGGCGGTAGGAAAGCAGCTGACATGCATATTTGTCGACCATGGGCTGTTGCGCAAGGATGAAAGCGAACAGGTCGAAAAGGTATTCAAAGAACAGTTCGATATAAATCTAATCAAGGTAGATGCCCGGAAAAGGTTCCTGGACAGGCTGAAGGGAGTGACTGACCCTGAACGCAAGCGTAAAATCATCGGTGAGGAGTTCATCAGGGTATTTGAGGAGGAAGCAAGAAAGCTGGGCAAGGTCGACTTCCTGGTCCAGGGCACGATATACCCGGACGTTATCGAGAGCGGGGTAGGCAGTGCAGCCTTGGTCAAAAGCCATCACAATGTTGGAGGATTGCCTGAAAATATCGATTTTTCGGGCATTATAGAGCCCTTGAGGGACCTGTTCAAGGATGAAGTACGCGTCGTCGGGAGAGAACTGGGCATGCCGGAAAAGCTTGTCCAAAGACAGCCCTTCCCTGGTCCAGGCCTGGCAGTTCGCACGATCGGGGAAGTAACGGAGGAAAAGCTGGAGATACTAAGGGCTGCAGATGCCATATTCAGGGAAGAAATCGAAAAGGTGGGACTGAACAGCGAGATATGGCAGTATTTCGCCATTCTGACAGACATGCGGAGCACGGGCGTGAGGGAGGACAGGCGGACATACGACTATACTGTCGCCTTGCGTGCGATCTACAGCATAGATGGCATGACAGCAGACTGGGCAAGGATCCCATACGATGTACTGGCCAGGGTGTCTGACAGGATCGTAAGCGAGGTCGAGCACGTAAACAGGGTCGTTTATGACATAACCACCAAGCCCCCGGCGACCATCGAATGGGAGTAGGAAATTTCCGAACATTATAAACACATCATGAAAAAATGTTCAAATTTTTATTGACAATTTTCTTAACCTTTGTTACTATAAACTTGAAATGAATATCGAGCTCATATAATGCCGATAATATGGTTCGGGAGTTTCTACCAGGCGGCCGATAACTGCCTGACTATGAGTGAATTGGACCGGCCTTTGTGAAAAGGCCGGGTAGTCATCTGTTTTTGATAAGACTTTCTTGTCTTATCATGGAAATGACGAAAGGGCACATGGTTCACTCTAGTAGGGATCATGTGCTTTTTAATTATTCCGATTCAGGGATGATCTATAAATTCCTTATAGTCGATTTCAGGGTAATCGGCATATCCGTCCACAAAGCTGTAGTTATCAAATACTCCTGACGCAAGGGCATCGATCCCGTAGGATATACCTTTGGGAAATATCGAATGGTCCAATGTGGCATCTATGACCAGGAAGTCATCTTCCTCATAGTGCGTTGGTCTCACCAAATCACCTCCATATTAGGTTCAGTCTTTAGAACTTTATTATTAGTTTCTCTCCCATACAGGTCTTTATACTTTTAAAAATCGTATAACTGCGGGGGGACACAGGATATGGAAAAGGGCTATATACAGGTATATACGGGGGACGGAAAGGGCAAAACCACTGCGGCGCTGGGGCTCGGCATGCGGGCTGCAGGCCGCGGGCTCAAGGTTTTGATGATCCAGTTCTTGAAAGGCACCCATACCGGCGAGCTTGAATCGATCAAAAAGTTGACGCCCGGGTTTTCGGTTTTAAGGTTCGGGGAAACAAGTAAATTCTTCTTCAGCATGGACCAGACTGAAAAGGATGAGCTCAAGCGCAGGATCAACGAAGAGCTGGATAGCCTTGCTGAAATCATCCGCAAGGATCGATGCGATGTCCTGATATTGGATGAGATGCTGGGCACCATAGAAAATGGACTCGTATCGCTTGAAAGGGTTTTGGAGATACTCGATACCAAGCCGGAGGGAATGGAGATGGTGCTGACGGGCAGGGTCTTGCCGTACCAGATAGCGCAGCGGGCCCACCTGATAACTGAAATGCGGGCCATAAAGCACTATTTTGATATTGGAGTCCCGGCCAGGGACGGCATCGAGAAGTAAAGCCAAACAGCGTTATAGCTTTCAGGACCTGTTGCTTAAGGAGGCTTAAGCCTCTTTGAGATATAAGCAAAATATAAAAAGGGGGATTTATAAAATGGGTTTTTTTAAACTCCAAGAGAATGGTACTAACGTGCGTACCGAAATCGTTGCCGGTCTTACTACATTCTTTGCTATGGCTTATATCATAGTAGTGAATCCCAACATGCTGTCACAGGCAGGTATGCCCTGGGGAGCAGTATTCCTCGCTACGATAATAGCATCAGTTATAGGTACACTGGTAATGGGCCTTGTTGCCAATGTGCCATATGCTCAGGCACCCGGCATGGGACTTAATGCATTCTTTGTGTTCACCGTATGCTTCGGCCTTAAGTTTACATGGCAACAGGCATTAGCAATGGTGTTTATATGTGGTCTAATCAATATTTTGATAACAGCTACTAAAATAAGAAAACTGATAATCAAGGCCATACCTGAAAGCCTGCAGCATGCTATAGGCGGTGGCATCGGCATATTCATCGCCTACATCGGTGTAAAGAGTGCCGGTCTTTTAAGCTTCACTTCCGATCCGGGCACATACTCACTGATAGGTGCAAGTGAGCAAATAGCCAACTCTACTTTGACGGATATAGCAAATTCCCATACAGTAGTTGCAAACTCTTCAGCAGTACCAGCGCTTGTTGCTCTCAACGACCCAGCAGTCCTGCTGGCCTTGTTCGGCCTTCTGCTGACTGTCGTATTGCTGGTCCTGAAGGTCAGAGGCGCCATACTTATCGGTATAATAGTTACTGCTTTGGTTGGTATACCCTTGGGCTTGACAAAGCCTGCTACAGAAACCATGTCCTTTACAGCAGCTGTTGCGGAGCTACCCAAGACATTCCTGGCAGCCTTGGGTAAGGATGGCATCCAGTCGCTCTTCAGCGATATGACCAAGCTGCCCCTGGTACTGATGACCATATTCGCATTCAGCCTGTCTGACACATTCGATACAATTGGTACATTCATTGGTACCGGCCGCAAAACGGGGATCTTCTCCCTCGAAGATGAAAAAGCCCTGGAATCCAGCTCCGGGTTCAAGTCCAAGATGGACAAAGCCCTGTTTGCCGACGCTACGGCTACATCGATAGGCGCCCTGTTCGGAACATCCAATACGACCACCTATGTTGAAAGCGCAGCAGGTATTGCAGCCGGCGGGCGTACCGGTCTTACCAGCGTTGTTGTTGCAGTGCTCTTTGCTGCAAGTGCATTCCTGGCACCCTACGTACAGGCTATACCCTCTGCAGCAACTGCTCCAGCACTGATCGTGGTCGGTATCATGATGCTGTCTGCCTTCAAGGAGATAAGCTGGGACAATCTGAACGAGGCAATACCTGCCTTCTTCGCAGGAATATTCATGGCTTTTTGCTACAGCATATCCTACGGTATAGCTGCCGGTTTCATATTCTACTGCGTAGTTAAGGCTTTCAGACGCCAGCTCAAGGATATCAACATCGTACTTTGGATCGCTACCCTGCTGTTCATCCTGAATTTCGTCCTGATGGCAGTGATCTGAGAAACCTGAATGTTATAACCGCTACCCATATACCATAACCCATATAAAGACAGATAAAGCCGCTATTTGCTTAAAATAGCGGCTTTCATCTTTCCAAACGATACTTCACTGCCTGGAGAAGTCTTTCCCTACAAACCGGCTGTACATCCACCCTTATATTCAGGAAACGGATACCTTTTGATTCGGAAACGGATATCAGTACACATATCCAGCATATCACTGGAGCTGGTCTATTCCGGGATGATACTAAGCATTTCCGATGGCACCAGTCCCATCGGCAAAAGATCAACACGCCTACCTATCGTAAGTCACCCTTATCTTAATTATCACATGCTCCGCATAAATAAGTCTGCAATTCGGAGCCTGCGCTTAAAGCTTGAACACTGATATGGCCTGTGAAAGGGCTTCAGCGGTACTGTTGAGCTCCAGGGCCAAACTAGCAAGCTCTTCTATGCTCGCCAGCTGTTCCTGGGTGGCAGCAGTCGCTTCTTCGGCTGACGCTGCGGATTGCTGGGCCACCGCAGATACGTTTTCCATGGCTGCCACAACATTGTTCTTGCTCTTTTCAATATCTTCTATGATCGCCGCTATATTGCTGATCTCGTTGAACAGGTTTTCCATGGAGCTGTTGATAGTCGTAAAAATATCGACTGTTGTTTTGACCGCGGTGTTTTGAGATTCGACAGCTTGTTCGAAGTACTTGGCCCTTTCCACCGTCTGATAGGTCAGCTGCTGGGTCTCCTTGATGAGGGCTGATATATCTTGCGCTGCCTCTACGGTTTGCTCAGCCAGCTTTTGCACCTCTGCGGCTACCACTGAAAAACCTTTGCCTAGCTTGCCGGCACGGGCGGCTTCGATAGCGGCATTGAGAGCAAGCAGGTTGGTCTGCTCCGCTATATCCTCAATGACCTTAATTATCTGTCCGATGGACTTGGCCTGGAGCTCGAGGCTTGCAATGTCATTCACGATCTCATGGGAAATATCCGTATTTTCCATTGCAATCCTGCCCAGGTTTTCAACCGTTCTAAGCCCCTGCTCTGTCAGGCCTATCGTTTGGTTGGATACCGACTCTATTTGCTTTGAGTGATATGACATGACTCCCATCTTATCTGCCAGGTCCTGCATCAGGACAACACCGTGTTCCATATCGCTGGCCTGCTCGCTGGCGCCCTGTGAGATGTCCGAAACCACCCTGGAGATCTCATCGGATGAACTGGAAACCTGCTGCAAGGTAGAGGATATGATGGACACAGAGTCTATGACCTTGTGGGTGATATCCGAAACCTGGCTTATGAGCCTGCGCATATTGACCATCATGTCTGATATGCTCCTGTTCAGCAGCCCCAGTTCATCACCGCTCTTAACAAGGGGGATGACCGTAAGGTCTCCGCTGGCGGCAGCATTTGCGGTATTTATGACCTGCTGTATGGACCTGCCCATTATGAAGGCTATCAAGAGTCCCAGGACAAGAGCGAACATCACAGCCAGCAAGGAAAGGTAAACAGTCGTGTTCCCGATCTGACTAATGGGAGCCATGAGCTTATTTATTGGGACCAGGCCGATAAGTATGTAGTTAGTACTGTATTGCCTGTTCATGACATCGTAAGCCTGGATTTTTGAATAAAAGGCTTGCTTTATGTCATTGTTATAAAGAACGGTTTCATTGCCCTTACGATAAGAAGTCTTTAGCATTTCTGCGAAGAAGCTCTCGGAGGTTATGGGATGGTCCATTACAAACTTCTTGTTTTCTGTGCTCTCTGACTGCCCCTGGGAATCATTTGCCTGGTTCGTTCCTGAGGAGATGACCCTGCCCTCGGGGCTTACCAGGTGGACCTCACTGCCTTCGCCCAGGTCTATCTGATTGACTATGTTAAGTATCTGGCCATATTTGATATCAACAATAATAAGATATCTTTTTCCCGTACTGGAGTCCATTATGCCTCTTATAGCTGAAAGGCCGTAATCAGGGGATTTTACACCCTTTATGTGTTTATCGAGCTCAGTGTGAGCGGATATCCAAACGGTCTTGCCTCGGTTTTCCAAGGCGAAGGCTTGTTTGTACCAATCGGTGTTGCGGAGTGCATCCATATCCAGCCGGTAAAAATCGATTTCTCTCGTACCTATCGAAGTGGGTTCACTATCACCCAGGATCCACATATTGGATATGTAATCGCTGTTGCTATTGAACAAGGAAAAAAGGAATGATTTTGCTTCATTCTTTACCTGGGTCAGGTCTGTTGTTCCCGGAGGCCTGGATGCTTCCCTGATAAATTTCTGCATGGAACCTGTGCTTATAATTTGCAGCAAGGTTGATTCAATATTGTCCATAAGGAGGGTAAGATAGTTGTTACAGAGTTCAAGCCTCTGGGCTGTGGAATCTATGATCGAAGCCCTTAAGGCATTAGATGCAAAATTGTGTGACAGGAGTCCGAGCAGGGAAATGGGAATCACCATGATGAGGAAAGCTAGCACGAGCTTGGTGCGTATACTGTTGAGTTTGCTCAGGCTTTGAAAAGCTTTTTTAAGCACAGACATTGTTATACCTCCTAAAGCGATCATCAGACGACATCCTTTAGGAATTATTCTACAAATTACGCGCTAATCCTTCCAAAATTTCAAACTGTGTTACCAAAATATATAAAAGAGCCGGAGTTTTTCCGGCTAAATCTGCAGTGCATCCCGCATAACATATAAGCCCGGCGGCTTGCCTGTTATGTACCTGGCGGCATGTATCGCCCCCAGGGCAAAAACCTTCCTTGAATGGGCGGTATGGCTAATCTCCAGGATCTCGTCACAGCCTGCAAATATGACTGTATGGATACCTGCGATAGTCCCGCCCCGGACAGCGTGTATGCCTATTTCATCCTTGCTACGTTTGCCCATGGCTGAGCGACGCCCAAAGACCAGCTGCCTGGGCTTTGGCAGTGCGCTGTTAATCGAATCGGCCAGCGCATATGCCGTGCCGCTTGGTGAATCGGATTTCTGGTTGTGGTGCTGCTCGATTATCTCGATATCAAAGGTATCACCAAGGACTTCTGTTATCCTTTTTACAAGCTCATGCATCAGGCAGATCCCGAGGCTCATATTTGGTGCCTGCAATATTGGAATGTAGGCTGATGCTTCCTTGATCATCCCCAACTCATATTCCGTCAGGCCTGTAGTCGCTATGACCATTGGGAGTCTTCTTGCCCTGGCATGCTCTACAAGACCGGGTATGGCGGTAGGATGTGAAAAATCGATTATCACATCCGCCATTTCATTGATTTCGAATGGATCCTTGTAGACCGGAAAGGGCGCAGGGTAAGTATTGGGGCTTTTGTCTATTCCGGCTGTGATCTCGATATCCGGCATGGTTTCGGCAATTTCAGCTATTTGCCTGCCCATCCTGCCGTTTGCGCCGCTTAAGATAATTTTCACCTGACGATCCCCCCATATGACAGATCATTTAGCTAAATGCCCTGTGGCAGCAAACCATGTTCACTAAGGCGCTGCTTCAGTATCTTCAGGTTGTCAGCCGCCATTGTATACAAGGGCAGCCTTAAAGGGCCCATGGACATGCCTAATAGGTTCATGGCGGTCTTTACGGGTATGGGGTTTACCTCCAGAAAAAGCGATTTTATGAGAGGCAACAGCTTGAGCTGTTTATCCAGGCTGTCGGCTATATTGCCTGATAGATAATCCATGACCAGGTCATGTACTTCCCGGGGCACGATATTGGATGCGACCGATATGACGCCTATGCCGCCCGCTGCCAGCACAGGGACTATTATATCGTCATTACCCGAATATATGTCGATCCTGTCCCCGCATAACCTTCGGATCTCCAGGACCTGGGCTATATCACCGCTGGCTTCTTTGACCGCCGCTATGTTCTCTATTTCCGACACTTCGAGCAAGGCTTGCGGAGTGATATTATAGCCCGTCCTGGACGGCACATTGTACACAATGACCGGCAGGCTCGTTGCTTTGCAAACAGTCCTGTAATGCTCTATCAGGCCTCTGGCATTTGTCTTGTTGTAGTAGGGATTGACAACCAGCAGGGCGTCTGCACCCAATTCTTCCGCTTTTTCTGATGCAGCGGCCACCTCCTTCGTATTGTTGCCCCCGGTGCCGGCTATGACTGGTACTCTTCCGGCGGCTTTCTCGACTGTATAGCGTATTACGTCCCTTTTTTCCTCTTCGGTCATTGTGGAAGGTTCGCCTGTCGTACCACAGGCCAGAAGCGCATCTATTCCTTCCCTTATCTGAAATTCTATGAGCTTTCCCAGAGCATCAAAATTTACTCCGTCTTCGGTAAAAGGAGTTACGAGTGCCGTACATGCTCCCTTGAAAATGCTCATACATTCCACCTTTCTTATAATACGCCTTTATCCCAGTACTCGATCAGCCGCTGTGCTATCTGGACAGCGTTAGTAGCAGCTCCTTTCCTTATATTGTCAGCTACGATCCACAAGTTGATGCCGCTTTCTACGCTGTAGTCCCGCCTTATTCTGCCCACAAAGACCTCGTCCCTGTCTTCGGCGTGTATGGGCATCGGATATATGTTGTTGGCAGGATCGTCTGCCAGCACTACACCTTCGGCTTCAGCGAGGGTCTGCTTCAGTTCATCCAGGTCAAACTGTTTCTCAAATTCCACATTAATTGATTCACTGTGACCGTAGAACACAGGCACCCTTACAGTAGTTGCCGTGATTTTCAGTGACAGGTCGCCCATTATTTTCTTAGTTTCCTCGATCATCTTGATCTCTTCCTTTGTATAGCCGTTCTCTGTAAAGCTATCAATATGGGGCAGGCAGTTGCCGAATATGGGATAGGGGAACTTCTGAGGCGCTTCGCCGCGCATGCCTCGTTCAAGGTCCCTGTAGCCTTCGACCCCTGCGCCGGAGACGGACTGGTAAGTAGAATACACTATCCTTTTTATCCTGTACCGGTCATGGAGGGGCTTCAAAGCCACCACAGCCTGGATCGTCGAGCAGTTGGGGTTGGCGATGATGCCCTTGTGCCAGAGGATATCCCGAGGGTTGACTTCTGGCACCACCAGGGGGACATTTTCATCCATGCGCCATGCGCTGCTGTTGTCGATGGCGACTATGCCCTTGCTGACCGCTAAAGGTACAATCTGCCTGCTAACGGCAGCTCCGGCCGAGAGCAGGGCAATATCTATGTCCTTGCCGTCGAAGCAGGTCTCGTTCAACTCTTCTACCACATGGTCCCTACCCATAAAGGTGATCCGCGTACCTGCCGAGCGGGCGGAAGCAAAAAGATAGTAATTGTCTGCGGGCAGTTGCCTTTCTTCCAGTACCTGGAGCATTTTACGGCCTACCATGCCGGTCGCCCCGATGATAGCTATGTTGTACCTTTTCATGTTTCTCCTCCTGTAGACAAAGTTAGGGTCAGAAAGCCCTGCATTATATAAATATGCAGTAAAACCCTTTAAATGTTCC
>JAKORJ010000076.1 GCA_029777885.1 Bacillota bacterium
AGGAAAGACGTCAGCGCTTAAAATGAAGGGATGAAATATATATTGATGCTGACGACTAAGTGATAGGTGTATATGATCAAAAGCGGGAATGTATGGACTTATAGAGATGCGTTTTGAAGGGGAAATATATATGATGATAGAGAAAGTCACCGCAGAGGATGCGTCCGAGCTGCTTTCTATATACGAGCCCTATGTCCGGGATACTGCCATAACCTTTGAATATGATGTGCCGACCCTGGAGGAGTTCCGCGGCAGGATAATAAGCATTTCTTCAAAATATCCCTACATAAAGGCCGTAGAAAACGGCGAGATACTGGGCTATGCATATGCTCATGCCTTCAAGGACCGCAAGGCCTATGACTAGTCAGTGGAAACGACAGTTTATGTAAGGCAGGGCAGGCATGGAAGGGGCATAGGCAGGCTGCTCTATAACGAGCTGGAAAAATCGCTCAAGAGCATGGGGATACTGAACATGAATGCCTGCATAGCCGTTCCGGAGAAGGAGGACGAGCACCTCACGGATGACAGCTATCGCTTCCACCTGAAAATGGGGTTCTCTCTTGCGGGCAGATTTCATAAGTGCGGATACAAGTTTGGCACCTGGTACGATATCGTCTGGATGGAAAAGCTGATCGGAGAGCATGACAGCCATCCGCCTGCTGTGCGTTTCGGGCAGTGGGCTATCAATAGTGATGATGCATATTGATCAGAAGATCAATGACGGCGGGGAGACAAATGTATGTAAGGGGCACATGATCAGGTGTGCCCCTATTCCAGCCGGGTGATGTCTTCCTTGATGTCATTTGGCTGCATGGACAAGCGCTGTTTGAGTTTGGTAGTATATTGGCTAGGGTAGGAAGGCATCACTTGTATCCAACAAGGCAACTACAGAAGTCCAATGAGGTGGGAATATGGTGTTTGATATCAAAACAACGAAGGATCAGCAGTTCATAAACATAACCAGCCATGTAAGGAAGGCTGTCAGCGACAGCGGGGTGAAGGACGGCATCGTGACAGTCTTCGTACCCCATACTACAGCCGGTGTGACGATAAACGAAAACGCCGACAGTGATGTGGTCGCGGACATACTGTCTGGGCTGAACAAGGCATTTCCCCTACATGGTAGCTATCTGCACTTTGAGGGCAATTCTCATGCCCATATAAAGGCATCCCTCATGGGCTCATCATGCACCGTAATCATAGAAAATGGCGCCCTGAAGCTAGGCACCTG
>JAKORJ010000077.1 GCA_029777885.1 Bacillota bacterium
ACGGTATACATCCTGCGCTCCCTGGGCCTTAAGCCATACCTTACGAAATGGGCAAAGGGACAGCTTGAATAGGTCTCCAGCCTGGATATGCTGGCCCGGATGGGCGCAGAATAGAGCAAGCGGGACGCATTCCTGCCGATGGGGTCCTCCTGGTTGCGGTGAAAGAGGCCGTCAATAAGCAGCCTGCGCCTGCTCTCCCAGGCCTTTTGGCCCCTGTACCACCCATATACCTGCCACCATACCTCATCCATCGGCTTTCCGTCAGCCAGGGTGCGCATGTTTTCCACGAGGTACTTGAAAGTGCTGTCAGGGACCGAGACAAGCCGGAGCTGCCTGTCATGGTTCATAACGACGTCGCTTTCCACCTTGAGCTCCCTAAAGAGCTTCTTTAGACGGTCGATCAGGATCGAGGGGCGTATGGCATTGCCCTCGGCATTTGCCATGGAGTAGCTGACCCACAGGTAATCGGAGGGCTTTGAAAAGGCCATGTATATGTCAAGCTTCTCATTGGCAGCCCTGAGCTCACTGCCGCCGCCAAGCTCCACTCCACAGCCCCGCAGCTTGTCAAGCTCCTCGACATCCAGAAGGCCCTCGTCCCCATTTGAAGCCGGTATCAGGCCGTCATTGCAGCCCACGATGAACAGGGCTTTAATGTCCCTGATCTTGGACCTCCGGATGTCGCCTACGAGGACCTGGTCCAGGGTCGTCGGGATGATGCCTACCTCCAGGGACATAAAACCGGCCTCCAGGATTCGGCCAAAGGAGCCCAGGCCAACCCTGCGGTCGCCCAGGAACTCCACCAGTTGGTCAAAGATCTCCATCAGGATGTTCCAAATCTGGGCATTCTCATTCACCTGGTCCAAAAACCCTTCCCGCCGCAGGTCCCCTATCCAGTCCTCCAGCTTTTCCTTCAGCTCTATGCTGTTCAAAAATTCATAGAGGGATTTGACCATCCCTTCAACGGTCTTTTTACGTTTTATCGCCCTGCCAAAGGCGTCAAAGGGCTTAACGAACCTCTCCCGCAGGGCATTTATCCTGTCCAGGTCGTAGTCCTCATTTCCCCGCTCAAAGGGTTCAAGCCACTGCCTGCCCCGCACGCCGAACTCCAGGCAGTAGTTTTCAAGCTCCTCCACCTCGTCCAAGGACAGGCCGGAAAAGCCGGTTTTAAGGTACTTGAATACATCCTCATACCGGAAGTCCCGCTCGATTATCCTAAGGCTCACCAGCAGGCAGTCGATGATGGGGTTTTGGATGATGCTCCGCTTTTCGTCCATGAAATAGGGGATCCCATATTCGGTGAATACCCGCTTGACTATGCCGCCGTACACCTTGATGTCACCGGCGAGGACCGCCATCTCGTTGAACCGCCAATTTCTATCCCGCACCAGCGAGATTATCCGGGATGCGAGGTTTTCGATCTCGGATAAAAGGCTGCTGCCTGCGAACACCTCCAGGCCGGCCGGAGGGTCCGTATACTGCCTGTAGGGATACTTGTATATCTCATGCTCAAGGAAAGCGATTTCCGGTGCCTTGGCACCCTTTTGCGCAGGAGGGATTTGATGTGTTAGATGGATGAAATGCTCTTCAAAGCCGTGATGGAGCGCCATTTTGCGGATCCTGCTCAGGGACAGGGCATGGCTTAAGAATACGTCCCGGTCGTTGTGGCTTTTGTCAATGTCCAGTGTAAAGGTTATGGTCAGCTTTTTGGCCACCATGGCCAGCTTTTCGATGACGCGCACGGTCTGGGGGGCAAAGTAGTCAAAGCCGTCCATCCATACGCTGGCGCCCCTTAAAAACTGCGCCTGGTCCATTTTTTCAATCAGCAGGTTTATGGCGTCCTCGGAGTCAATGTACCTGCCGCTTAAATATTCATTGAAGGCCTCATAGATCTTCGCTATGTCAAGGAGCTTGTGCTTCAGAAGCCCGCTGCCTTCGAGCGCCCAGGCAGCTTCCTTGAGCCGGTCAGCTGTGACATCGTGCTTTTTCAGCTCAGCAAGGGCAGTATTTATCTTGTCGATAAAGCCCTTCTGGACGGATACGGTCCTGTAGACCGTCAGCTCATCCACTAGGTCGTCCAGGATCTTGCGCAGGACCATATGCCTGCCCTGGTCGTTTATATGGGTCCGGGTCAGGCCTCCCGCCTCGCTGAATACCTTGTAGGCCAGCCTGGTAAGGCTGACCACCTCGACATTGAAGAGGCCCGGAAGGTCAAGGCTATTTATGAGATCGCTCTCAGCCTGGAGGGTGAACTGCTCCGGGACCATGAGGATGAGCCGCTCCTCGCCCCTGGACAGGGCCTCCCCGATTTCCTTGTACACCAGCCTGGTCTTGCCGGTGCCGGACCTGCCGGTTATGTAGTAGATACCCATACAGACACTCCCCCCGCTTCAAGGGTCATACAACCACCCTTGCAGCTCCTTCCCTTACATGCTATTCCTGTATAATATTATACATGCTGTCATTCGCCGGCGAAAAGGTATTTTTTGTATCTGTCCAACACGAACAGCAGTATCAGGCCCAGGCCGTAGCATACGGCAAGCTGGCCCGCGCCCACGGACAGGACCGACAGGTACAGGGGGAACTTGTACATAAAGTGCAGCATCCCGCCTATGATCAGGGCATTTATCACTACCGGGGGCAAGGGGGCCAGGAGCTTGCTGTTTGACCTGTAGGTAAGGTATGCCGCCAATAAGGTGGCCAGGCTCCCCAGCACTATGTCTATTGTCCCCACGGGGCTGAAGAGGTTGGATATAAGGCAGCCGACAAAAAGCCCCGGTATGGCCGCCGGAGTGTAAAAGGGCAGCACGGTCAGTGCTTCCGCGATCCGAAACTCTATCAGGGTCTCGCCGTAGCTTATAGGTGCGAATACCAGCGTCAGGACCACATATATGGCCGCTATCGCAGCCGCCTGTACCAGAAAACGCGTTTTGTCCATCGATCGTCCTCCGTTTTGTCTCATCTTAAGGAAAAAGGGGCATCCAATGCCCCTCATGGCTTATTATAGCTATTGCTTTGGCCTTATCTGAAAAGCGCCGTGATGTCCAAGGCCAGGACGCCTTTTATGTTTTTCATTGGCAGGGCACCTATGATCCTGCTGTCCATGCTGTTGTTCCTGTTGTCACCCATGACAAACACATGGCCCTCAGGCACATAAAAGGTCTTATCCACCTCATTCATCACAGGATCCTTTAAGTAGGGCTCGTTCAGGAGCTCTCCATTCCTATACAGTTTCCCGTTCTTAATCTCTATCGTATCCCCCGGCTTGCCGATCACCCGCTTTATCAGCAGGTTGCGGTTCTCAAACCGGTTGAATATGCTTATCTCCCGGATTTCTTCCCAAATATCGTGTAAAAACGACTTTTCTTTTGTATTGATGGTCTTATCGATCACCACTATATCTCCATAATCCACGTCCATGTTGAAGGTGCGGCCCAGCCTGGAAATGATGACAAAATCGTTGTTTTGCAACGTAGGCATCATGGATTCGCCGTCAACCTTTATTGGCTGCATAACAAACAGGTTTATAAGCAAGGCGAGCACCACTGAGATCACGATCACTTCGACCCATTCGAGGATAGCCTTTATACCCTTGTTAAGCTTTAGCATATTTTCACCCCTACATGATCATGCTGCGTCCCCAACAGTTATTATATACCATATGAGCCGAACTAACAAATGAATTTATCTATGCTTAAAATAAGCCTCTTCCTGGCATTTTTTAATAGATTGCACTAATTTGACATTGTTTCTTGTACAATTTGAAGGATTTTTATATTTAGATGTCGAAGATTGTAACATCATAGGAAAACCCATACTGCTATTTGGTTCAAGCCTTAGCTTAATTTTCGGATGGGGGCTGCAAATGGCTGAATTGAGCACATCCAAAATAGATTCACATATCATCAAATGCGAAAAGGTCCAAAAAAGGGCTCACAGCACGATCCTAACCGGCATAATCATCCTGTCTATCATACCCATGGCCGCCATATGCCTGCTTACCTATTTTATTACCTTTTCACGAGTCATGGATTCAAAAACCAATGAAAGCAGGGTGATCGTCAACAATATCGCCGAAGCCACGGCCGACCTCTTTGAAGACAGGATATCCATGATCCAGGCCGTGTGCCTTCAGTGCAGCCAGGTATCTGACGTCAGGCAGCTGAAGCACGACCTTTGGCTGATGGCAAAGGCGCATCCGGACGTGGAATCGATGAGCATCACGGACATAAACGGGATGCAGGTGGTCCGGTCTGACGACAACCCCTTGCTCGATATATCGGACAGGGAGTTTTTCAAGGAAATCATGTCTGGAAAAGACCTGTGTGTATCCGGAGCGCTTATAAGCAGGACGTCAGGATATCCCTGCCTGGTGATAGCCAAGGCCATCAAGGATGAAAAACTAAGAACGAAGGGCATAACGACCGTCCTTATACGCCTGGACGACCTTTATCGCGAACTGAAAAAATATGAGTTGGATGAGGACACCGTCCTGTATATCACCGACAGCACCGGTCAGATCGCCTATCACCCCGATGAAAGCTACATGCTCAACGGCAAGTCCGTGACCTGGCCGCCTGTAGCCAGGGCGATGGAAAAGCAAGGTTCGGGGACGGAAGTTTACACGAATCCGGTCGACAGCAAAAAGTACCTTTCATCGTATGCATATATACCCGACTTGCGATGGAGCGTAATAATAGACCGGAGCTATACGAGCGTCATGATCGAGGCCTTGAGCCTTCATGCCACGACCCTGGTCATTACCCTCATATTCATAGCCGCTGCCCTGGTCCTGGCCGGCATCATATACAGGCGGATAGAAAACACCATGGTCAGCGCCAAGAGGGAATGGGAGCATATAGCCAGAGCGCTCCAGGAAGAGCAGAACAAGTACCTGTTTTATGCCAAGATCACCCATGAGCTGCGCACCCCGCTCAATATCATCCTTGGTGCCATACAGATCCTGGAGCTTGAGCTAAAAAACAAACAGGGGTCACCAGGCGGTTTGAGCAGAACAGTCCGCATCATGAAGCAAAACTGCCTGCGTCTATTGCGGCTGGTAAGCAATTTCATAGATATATCGAAGATCGATACGGGCTTTGAAAAGCTGAACCTGCTAAACGTGGATGTCATCTCTGTCATTGAAGATATAGCGATGTCAGTCCACGACTACCTGGCCGGCAAGCAGATTACTCTCGTGTTCGACACAGATAAAGAAGAACTGCTGACCGCTTGCGATCCAGACAAGCTCGAGCGGATAGTACTGAACCTTTTGTCCAATTCGGCAAAGTTTACGCCCGCCGGCGGCACTATAAAGGTCAATGTGCTAACCTTCGCAAAAGCCTTCCGGGTGTCCGTGTCCGATACAGGGTGCGGGATCCCCGCGGGCGACCTGGACAAGGTGTTCGACCGCTTCTGGCAGAACGAGGAGCTGAAGCGCAGGAGCCCGGCTTCAGGCAGCGGTATAGGCCTGTCCCTTGCCAAATCCTTTGTAGAGATGCATGGGGGCAGGATCTGGGTCGAAAGCCAGGAAGGCAAAGGCACGACCGTCGTCTTTGAGCTGCCCATAAGGCTGGTCGCGCAGGCCCAGGCGGCGCAAGGCTGCCAGGCGAGCAAACACAACGGTCTCGTCGAAAAGCTCCAGATCGAGCTGTCCGACATATACCAGCTGTGACCCGGTCTTAAGATCAGGACCCCCTGGAGCCCGGGAGGAGCTCGAACCTGTAACCCTCAGCCTTCAAATACCTGATGATCTCCGGCAGGGCTTCTACGGTGGTCATTTTGCCGGCGGAGTCATGCATGAGGACCACCAGGCTGTTTTTGCCCCTTGCCGTCTTCATAAACCTATCTATCAGTTCTGCCGGAGTCCTGGGTGTGCTGCTTTCAGCGTCACCTGTCTGGCAGTTCCAGTCAATGTAAATAAATCCTCCTTCATTGGCTCGCTCCCTGAAAGGGGCGAGCCTTTCTCCGTATGAGCCACCCGGGAAACGCATCAAGAGGAACCTTTTGTCCGTACCCAATATCGACTGCAGGAGCCTTTCGGTCTTATACAACTCCTCCATGAAATAATCCGTATCGCTGTATATTTTTTTGAACGCATGGGTATAGGAGTGGTTACCTATCCCATGGCCTTCGGCATACTGGCGCTTCACCAGGTCGGGATGCCTTTTGGCCTGGCTCCCGATCAGGAAAAAGGTCGCTTTCACATTTTCCTCTGCAAGTATATCTAGTATAAGGGGCGTACAAGATGATGTAGGGCCGTCATCAAAGGTGAGATAGACCACCTTTTCATCCTTGCGCTTGTATATCTTGGACAACTCCGCCTGCGAAACGACTGGGATCAACTCAATATCCGGAGACTTGGGATTATTTTGCACCGCCGGAGCATTTGCATCCTCCTGCCCGCTCTGTTTGGGATTTGTCACATTAGGGTCATTGGTATCTGGAAGCATCCCCGTCCCTTGCCCGCCGGTTATTGGATATAAGCCGATGCCCAGGTCCAGCATCTGCGCGACTATATCACGCTTTGCCCACATGTTCCCTGATCCCGGCTTTGTCCCAACTGGCGTTTCCCTTGCGGCAGCCGGTTTCCAGCTGGTAGTGTATTTCAGCATACGGTAACGATCCATGATCGCCGCAGCAGATACTAACGGATACTGCATGACGCCGGTACCATCATCGGTACTTATGGTTCCGACCCTGGCTACAGCACCGGAGAAGTCCAGCGCCAGCAGGTTGAGCAAAACGATCAGGCATATTGTTCTTGCCATGAAGGATGCACGCCTGGCAAAGGCCTTTGAAGTCATCCAAGTCCCCCCCTGTGACCCGCAGTTAACGGATAGGCTATATACATCCTATTCATGGCATATAAATATAATTCGTCTACCGACCTGCTTTTACAAAATAAAAAGCAAGTGATGGTCAATCACCTGCTATACAATACTGGAGCCAACTGCAAGGCTTTAGCCTGTTTTGACCTGTTTGAGCCTGGTCAGGACCTCCATGCAGGCCCTGCCGTTGTGGTAGGGCCCCTTCCAGGGGTCGGCCTTTGCTTCATCCGGTCCGGGTAGCCTGCCGTCCTCCTTTACATACTCGAACCAGTCGCCGTTCTGCTTGTCCACCAGGTTGTTTTCAATAAAGGTCCAGGTATGTAGGGAAGCATCCAGATACCTTGCATCCCCTGTCAGCTGCCAGGCGTTCATGAATCCGACCACCGCCTCGGCTTGGGGCCACCAAAATTTGCCCCTGTTTGTGACAGCCTTGCCGACACCTTCGTAGAACAAGCCTCCGTCGGCATCGATGCCTTCGTTCAGCACCGCTTCGGCCATTTTGACCGCTATTCCCTCCGCTTTGGCCAGAAGATCCTTGTTTCCCGCCACCTCGGCCGCCTCGGTCAGGAGCCAGCTCCCTTCAATGTCATGGCCGTAGGAGACATCCTCCGTCAGGCTGTTCCACCTGTCATTGAAGAAAAGCTTGAAGTGCCAGGTATCATGGTCGATGATATGGTCGATCACTATGTTTATAAGGTCAATGAGCCTGCCCCTCAGGCGGTCGCTGTCCCACACGCGCAGCAGATTGGTGTAGCATTCCATCAGGTGCAGGTGGGTGTTCATCGTCTTGCTTGAGTCAGGATGCTCGACATCGCTGATGAGGAGCTCCTTTGAATAGACCCATTCCCTTGTATAGCCTTCAAAATACCCTCCGTTTACGGGATCTGCCGCCTTTTGCTCAAGCAGCTCAAAGAGCTCGATCGCCTTGCCCAGGCTGTCGGCATTCGCCGTAGCCCTGTAGTATTCAGCCAGGGCATAGATTGTAAAGGCTTCGCCGTAGACCTGCTTTTTAGGATCCAGAGGGTTGCCCTGCCAATCCAGCATCCAGTAGCCGCCCTTGTACTCCTTGTCCCAGAAGTGGTCAATAAAATACTCATAAGCCCTGTCCGCCATCCGGCGGTATCCTTCATTGCCGAAAAGCCTGTATGCCGCCGAATAGGTCCAGAGAATGCGGGTGTTGAGCACTAATCCCTTGGGGGCTTCCCTGACCACCTTCAGGTCGTTGTTTATCCTGCCGTAGAACCCGCCCTGTTCATCATCCGGCATATGCCGTATCCAAAACTTCAGTATGTTGTCCTTAAGCTCCCGGTCAACCCTTTCCGGAAAACCCTCCAGCCTGTCGTTCAATGACTACACCTCCAATATATATACGGAATCGTTTTTACATATATTTCACCGGTATAGCCTTGTATTCCTGCCAATGGCGTCAAATTTCCCCAGTTGTCCCTTTAGCCCTGTATTCCTGCGAGCCCTGGCCAAAACTTCCCTAGTAGCCCCGGGAGCCGGGCAGGAGCGCGAACCTGTAGCCCTCGGATCTCAGGTACCTGATGATCTCGGGCAGGGCCTCGACCGTGGTCTGCTTGCCAAGGGAGTCATGCATGAGCACGACCAGGCTGGACTGGCCCCTTATGGTCTCCTTCAGCCTGCTTATCAGTTTCTCAGGCGGCTGATAATCCAGGGTCTCGGCATCGCCGTTCACACAGTTCCAGTCGACATACACAAAGCCCTCATCATTCACCCGCTCTCTGAATGGGGCCAGCTCTTGACCGAAGGAGCCGCCTGGGAACCGCACCAGCCTGAACTTCTTGTCGGTATTCAGTATGGATCGGATAAGGCTCTCCATCCTGTACAGCTCTTCAATGAAGCTGTCCGGGCTCTTGTATACTTCCTTGAACACATGGGAATAAGTGTGGTTTCCAATGCCATGCCCTTCCTCATACTGCCGCCTGACTATATCAGGGTATTGCTCGGCCTGGGTGCCGATCAGGAAGAAAGTGGCCTTTACATTTTCTTCAGCAAGGATATCAAGTATTTTGTTCGTGAATTTTGACGTAGGCCCGTCATCGAAGGTCAGGTATGCGACCTTTTCTTCTTTCCGCTTGTAAATCTTACTTAAATCACTTTGGGTCACAGGCTTTGACGCCTCAGGGTCCGGGTCCCCTGTTTCTGCAGGCTGCCCGGTATCCCCCGGTTTGGAAGGCTCGGGCGACATGGTTTCCCAAGGCTCTTTCGAAGGCCGGGGCGCGCTTGTCTCCACGGGCTCCCCTGAAGGCCCGGGCGTATGTGGCTTATCGGTCGATCCCGGTTGAGCAGTGGGGATCGGTGAAATCACCGGGCTGGTGGGCTCCGGCGTTTCCTTGTCGTTAATGCTGGGTAGGGGACTTGAGTCAGGCCCTGAGTGCTCTTCATCCGTTGGCTGTCCCGTTTCCCTTACAGCCCTGGTGATATCTACGAATATGATGAGATTTATCACCAGCATGATGCATAAAAATTTCAATACCATAACTGAGCGACGTGCAGAACCAGACTTGAACATTGAAATGAACCCCCATTTTTTACCCGTGTATATAGCTGTACATGTGTTCAGGTATAAGCTAATATAATTATAGAACATGGATTTGCAAAAATCCTGTGATTTCATTTTGTTTAATAAAAGATTCAAAATCGTAACACAAAAGTCACAAATCCGCCCTTTAGCCATGAAAAAGACCGGAAAAAGCTGATTTTCCGGTCTGTATGCGCAAGGCTGCATTTGCTTGCAGCCTAAAGCTATACCTGTATAAATTTAAGCTATTCTTGTATATAGCAGCCCTCCGGGATGTCGGCCAGTAAGGGCGATATTTTGCCTGTATAGTAGAGGTTCAGCCTGTGCATGGCCCTGGTGCAGGCTGTATACAAAAGCCTCCTGTCACGATCCAGGCCATAGGCCTTTGCATCCACTCCCACGACCAAGGCCGCATCGAACTCGAGCCCCTTGGCCAGGTAGACCGGGATCACGACGATGCCCTTGCTGAAATGCTTGTCGTCCCGCTTTACCAGGATGCATTTGATATGCTGTGACAGCCTGTGGTGGAGCGCCTGGGCGGCTACAGCTGTCTTCGTGATTATGCCGATGGAGCCATAGCCCTCTGCCCTGAGCCCTTTTATATCATCCACCAGCTTATCAATAAGCCTTATCTTGTCTTCCGCCTTGACCACCCTCGGCTTTTTGCCGCTGCGCCGGATGGACCTTATTTCCTGGTCACCGCCCAGTATGGGCCGGGTAAAGTCCACTATCTCGACAGTCGACCGATAGCCCATTGTCAGCCTGTGCAGCACATGGGTTCTAGGCTTCAGGATATCCAGCAGCATCCTGTGATCAAAATCCCCCTTAAGCGGGTTTATCGTCTGGTTGATATCGCCTAGCAGGGTCATGCCTGCCGTGGGGAAGACCTGCTTTAGTATGCCGTACTGCACCGGGGTATAGTCCTGGGCTTCATCCACCACGACATGCTTAATGTGGCTCATGGAAGGCACCCCTTCGAGTATGCCCTTCAGATATACATAGCCCGCAGCATTTTCGTACCCCAGCAGGTCCTGCGAGGGCCCTGAGCTTTCACCCGAAAGCCTTAAGCTATCAGCGCCTATGATCGGTCGTACATCGCCGGGCAGCGATTCAGGATCCTGGGAGTTTAAGAAATCTTCATTCACAAACATGTCCCAATAGGCCTTGAAGGTATCAAAGGCCAGCATGGAACCGATATCCTGCCTAACCACCTTGAACTCCCTGTATACAAACAGCCTGCTGTAAGCCTTGACCTTTTCCTTGTAGTCAGGTTCATTCGCAAGCTCCTGTTCCAGCTCCTCCAGCCGCTGCCTCCATGCCGGTCGGATAAGATAATGCAGCCTTAGGCTGATCCTCTGAAGCCGTTTTACGATGGGCATGGCCGCATAATCTTTAAAAAACAGCTTTTCTATATCTTCCTTTTTGACCAGGACCTGGCCTCTGAAGACTACATCATGGAACTTGAAGGCATTATGCTCGAGATAATGGACGTAATTGTTGAGCAGCCTGTAAAAGCCCATGGAGGATTTGTAGGCTATCAGCTTCAGCCTGGGCTCATCCTTTTTCTCTGCTGTCAGTATGAACTCCATGTGGGCGCTGCTTTCCTCAAACCTGTGCTCCGGCCCGATCATGGTCCGTATATAGTCATCGAAGGTGGTCTGCTGCATGCTCTCCTCGCCGAGCTCGGGCAGCACATGGGAGATATAGTCGTTGAAAACGGTGTTGGGGGAAAATATCAATATATCCTTGGAGGTAATGTTTATATCCCTATACCTGTATAAAAGATAGGCAATACGGTGCAGGGCAATGGAGGTCTTGCCGCTGCCCGCCACTCCCTGGAGCATGAGGAGCTGGTTGCCTTCGTCCCGTATGATCCGGTTTTGCTCCCGCTGGATCGTGGTGACGATCGACCGCATCTTTTCATCGGCGTTTTTGCTGAGCATCTCCTGCAGGAGCTCGTCATCGATCTTTATGCCCGTATCGAACATGTAATGCAGCCTGTTGCCGCTGATCTTGTACTGCCGCTTCAAGGTGATCTCGCCTTCTATAAGGCCATCGGGACACCTATAGGAGGCCTTGCCCAGGCCGTAGTCATAAAACATGCTGGATATGGGGGCGCGCCAGTCATATATCAGGATATCCCCGTTTTCATCGAAAAAGGATGTTATGCCAATATAGACCTCTTCCTTATCCTCAAAACCCTTTTCTACGAAATCGATCCGGCCGAAGTACGGTATCTCCCTGAGTCTTTCGAGCCTTGCCAGCTGCCGAACAGCTTGCCGGTATTTCTGGGTTTCGACTTTCAGAGCATCAATGGACTGCTTGACCTCCGCAGCGGCATCCAGGTCGCCCTGCTGCCAGACATGGAAACCCTCATCCCATAGGTAGCGCCCTGCTGATACCAGGTTCTTTTTGTAAGCCGCAAGGATCCTGCGCTGCCTTTCGTATTCATCCAGCAGCTTTGAATATACCTGCTCAAGCCGTTGGGTTTCGGCCCTGTATTGGATGTCATCCATGCGTAAATCACCTCTGCAAGTAAGTCAAAGGATCATTATTGCCTTCCTCGCCAATGTCATCCCCACCGGCCGCTTTTGGCTTATACAGCTGCCGGTTGTGAAGGAGCCATACCTTGTCGGAAAAGCCGCCTGGCTCTACCCCCTCAAGAGCCTTCCTCATATCAAACATCCGGGCATCAATGAGGTCCAGGTAATGCAATATCTCGCCCTCGGGTATCATCGGCCGCTTGGGTGAGCCGAACTCCGGCTCGTAATGGTGGGCCAGCACCAGGTGCTGGAGGAGTATGACCGTCTCCCGGTCGGCATTGAGGTCGCGGCCGATCCGCTCGATGGCCTTTATGCCCTGTATGATATGGCCCAGCAGCATGCCTTCCATCGTATATGTGGAAACGAGGCCTAGCTCGCTGGCCTCCATCTCGTCTATTTTTGCCAGGTCATGCAGGATGACCCCGGCAAAGAGGTAGTCCCTGTTGAGGAAGGGGTAGACCTCCATGACCCTTTCTGCTAGCCTTAGCATCGTTAGTGTATGGAACAGGAGGCCGGACCGGATCGAATGATGGTTCTTCATCGCAGCCGGGTAATGTATGAGCTTCTCCCTGCGCTCATTTACCATGGCGCTTGTTATCTGCTTAATATCATTATCCTTTATTCTTAAAATAAACTTCAGTATTTCACCAAGCATGTCCTCAGGGGCATAGGGCGCCGCAGGAACGAAGTCCCCGATGTTTATGCCGTCCTCAGGCGTTGCCTGCCTGATTTTTTCAACCTTCAGCTGCAGGGTGCCCTGCCACTCGTTCACTAATCCCCTGATCTTCACAAGCATGCCGTCTTTGAGTTCAAAGCCCTTGACCATTTCCGTATCCCAGATCTTCGCATTTACCTCGCCGGTACTGTCTGCGATCGTCAGGTCATAGTACCTGTTGCTTGCATTGGATGTCTTAAGAGCGGCAGACTTCACGAGGTAAAAGCCTTGTACCGTATCACCCTTTTCAAATGATGCCACGTTTTTTTGATCGATCAACCCCAACGCCTCCCAGCAATATATTCAATTTATTTTACCATAAGCGCGGCTTTCTGACCATATCCTGCCTTCCCCGCCCAACCGCTTAAGCTATATGGCATATGCCCACATAGGTCATGATCTCGATGAAGCCTGCCTCCCTTTCCAGTGAGGCGATCACATAGCGCCTTCCTCATGAGCTAAGAATATTGATATTACACATATTTCCATAATTCAAGATTGACGTTACAATTCCTGCATAAAAACACTTGTCTAGAAAACATTGATAGTTAAACTAATATAAGCCTGCGCAGGGCTTAAGTGCTTGACAACATAGGCAATTACAGATATGCTGGAATTGCGGCGATCAGCACGACCAAAGCTTACGTAGCCAATATTGAGGAGGTGCTTGTCAAATGAAAAAGATCATGGAAAACTACCAGGCCGGAGTGAACCTGGGAGGCTGGATATCCCAGTACAGGAAGTTGGATCACGAGCATTTCAGGACCTTCATAGTTGAAGATGACATCAGACAGATCGCATCCTGGGGCATGGACCACGTCCGCCTGCCCTTCGATTATCCGGTGCTGGAGGACGATGAAAGGCCCTTTGAGTACAAGGAAGACGGCTTCGCATACCTGGACAACTGCATAGAGTGGTGCAAGAAGTACGGGCTCAATGTCATCCTGGACCTGCACAGGGCGCCAGGCTACTTCTTTGGCACCCTGCAAAGCAACACCTTGTTTGAAGACAAGACGATGGAGGACCGCTTCCTGAACCTTTGGCGGACTATCGCAAAGCGTTATGCCAATGAGGGCGAC
>JAKORJ010000078.1 GCA_029777885.1 Bacillota bacterium
AAGCAATACAGGCATCAACTGACAGGAGTCCGTGCGGCCAGTAAAGCCTGGCCGCCGGATCTCCGGCCAGGAAGCATGTGATCTTCAGTATATATCTTCTTCAGCCTCGCATAAGGAGTAGCGAAATGGATTCGATGGTAAGGAACAAAAAGACGATAGCGCTTTTCCTGATGCCGGCGCTGCTCATCTATCTCAGTGTCGTTGCCGCGCCGGTATTCAGCACCATATATTACAGCTTTCACAGGTGGAGCCTCGTCGATGCCAGGAAGTTCATCGGCTTTAAAAATTTCGTCCAGCTTTTCACGATTGACAGGATATTCAAAACGAGCCTGAACAACACGCTGTTGCTGCTGGTATTGTCCATAGTCATACAGGTCCCGCTGGCGATCCTGCTGGCAACTGTGATATCGGGCATAACCAGGGGCAAGAGATATTTCAAGACGGTCTTTTTCATGCCCAACATACTGGCAAGCGTGGCTGTAGGCCTTTTGTGGTCATTCATATACAACGCAGAATTCGGCCTGATCAACAGGCTGCTCATCGCTGTCGGGCTGGAGGAATACACAGGGCTCTGGCTTGCGGACCAGAAAACGGTATTGGGATGCATCATGGTCGTCATATGCTGGCAGTTCATTGGATACCACATGATCATCTACCTGGCTGCCATCGAAAACATCCCGCCGACCCTGACCGAGATGGCCACCATCGACGGAGCCGGACCGTGGCAGAGGTTCAAAAGCATAACACTGCCGCTGATATGGCCTATCATAGGCATAGACACGGTCCTGATCGCCACCGGGGCCCTCAGGTATTTCGACCTCATATATGTTATGTCCAACGGCGGCCCGAACCACTCCAGCGAAGTTATGGCACTTTACATGTACTATAAATCCTTCAGGGACATGCAATACGGATACGGCAGCGCGATCGCCGTGGTCCTGCTGTGCATGTGCCTTATCATAACGGCAGTGCTGAACAGGTTGTTCAAATCCGAGGAAGTCCAGTTTTACTGATACGTCCGGCTGCATGGCCTGCCGGCAGCACATTGGAAGCATCAAATTTGGCAAGGGGAGAGTTTCTGACAAATGGCTTTACATGCGGAAAACAGAAAGAAGACGCGAAAAATCAAAGCTTCACAGATAAGGTCGATGATCATAACCGCGGTACTGTCGCTGGTGTCGCTGACGTACCTGTATCCGCTTTTGTGGCTCATAATCAACTCGCTCAAGACCGATACGGAGATGTTCACTGACCCGTGGGCGCTCGTACCGTCGTTCCAGTTCAGCAATTACAGGACTGCATGGACGTCAGGGAAAGTAGGGATCAGCTTTTTCAACTCGGTTATGGTGTCGCTGATATCTGTGGGCGTGACCATAATCGTTGCTTCGATGGCCGCATTCGCGCTGAAGAGGTTCAAATGGAAGCTGTCGGGCTTTGTGATGGGCGTTTTCCTCGTCGGGATCATGATACCGATACATTCCACGCTGATCCCTCTGTTTATGGTGTTCAACAGGGTGAAGCTGCTCAACAGCTGCATTTCGCTCATAC
>JAKORJ010000079.1 GCA_029777885.1 Bacillota bacterium
ACATTTCTTCCGCTTGTTCTTTACTTAGCTATTTTTCTCCTATAATTGCTGCTAAGAATCTGGTTAAGTCTTTCATGACAACTTTCTTGGTCTATATTTTATCGACCCCGTGATATTAGTCTACACTTTATAGACCAAATTGTCAATACTTAATTTGCATTAAATTCTGAATTTTTTGATATATTGCAATACTGATCTTTAATATAAAGTGAATAGCTTCCCTTTGCATACCCTTGCTGAATTCTCAGAAAAATCCAGCATCTTAGATAGTACTAGAGGCATCATCCTGTGGATTATATCTACCTCTATGTCTTTTATAAATTATTGGTTACCTAATAAAAAAGACCCGCAATGTGCGAGTCTGTCAACTGCATGCAATTAGAAAACATGCTTTCTGTCCCTGTGCTCCTGGAGCTTCATCAGGATTTCGCCGAAGCGCTGGAAGTGGACGACTTCTCTTTCTCTCAGCCATCTGAGCGGATCGATCACATCCGGGTCATCAGCCAGGTCGATCAGGTGCTCATAGGTGGCCCTGGCCTTCTGTTCTGCTGCCATATCCTCGTATAGATCTGCCACCGGATCGCCTTTAGACATAATATATGATGCCGTAAAGGGTACTCCTGTACCTGTGCCCGGCCAGGTCGCCCTGTCATGATCAGTGTACCAGGAACCGGCTCCTGCTGCCTTTATCTGATCAACTGACGCATCCTTCATAAGCTGATGCACCATTGCTCCTATCATCTCAAAGTGGGCGAGCTCCTCCGTGCCGATGTCATTCAGCATGGCCTTGGCCTCAGGTATCGGCATATGATGCCTCTGGGAGAGATATCTTAAGGATGCCGCCAGTTCACCGTCGGGTCCGCCGAATTGGCTCAATATATACATTGCCATCTGTGGATTAGGCTTTTTTATTCTGACCGGATATTGCAGCTTTTTCTCATACAGCCACATATACTAATACCCCCTCCCGCTGTCATATTCCCATGGCCAGGGATCATTTATCCACTGCCAGGGGCATCTGCTGTAACCAAAACCAAAATTGATCAGTGGTCCAAAGTTTCTTTCATATTCGTTTTTCAGCGCCATCAACTGTCTTACATAATTGTTGTAGTCGCGCAGGGCATATTGATCATTCGGATGGCTGTTTAAGAACAGGTTCAACTCCAATGTGGCAAATTCAATCGCTCTGATCTGGTTCAACAGGCTTTCTCTTGAGCTTGTCATTACCATCTGCCCCCTTGCTTCCTTTTTGTATATGGCCTTACAAGCTCAGGAAACAAAGTTCCCTGCTTCAATGCTTCTTCGGGAGGAAAGGTTTTTCCATATCTTTGTATTGGAATATAAGCCTGGGCTAATACCAGGTTGTCTATAGGCGTCATATGGTACCTATCCGGCCTCTCCGGCTTGCCCGGTTCATATCCGGCTGTATACCCTTGATAACCGTCATACATAAAAAGGGAACACTCCTTCCTCGATGATTCTTACTTTCATGATATTCGAGGCCGCTTGATTGGTGCATGTGACAGGCAATGATAAGTTAAGCGAATAACAAAAGCAGGCCCTTTTGGACCTGCCCAGTTTGCAGTGAGTAGTATTATCTGGTTTAGCTATGTTGTTATTATATAAACTTTATAGAATTCGCAATATTGGTATCTATATGCTAGTTTACCCGTATTTGGTCCCAACGGTACTTATGTACCAAAGGGATCTTCCTGCCCCTTCCCCAGGGGTTGCTGGTGATTTTCAAGACAGGCGGTGCCTGATGACGCTTGAATTCAAACCTGTCGATCCTGTTTAGGATTTGAACGACAATGTTCCTTTCATATCCTCTTGCCACTATTTCATCCACTGAAAGGTTGTCCTCAAAATACATCTGTATAACAGCATCCAGGAGATCATAGGGCGGAAGGCTATCTTCATCCACCTGTCCGGGTCTCAGCTCAGCAGATGGTGGCTTTGTCAAAATCCCGGGTGGTATGATCGCCTTGTCCCTGTTGATATACTCGCAAAGCTTGTACACCATAGTTTTTGGTATATCGCCAATAACAGAAAGCCCGCCGCACATATCACCATAGAGCGTGGAGTAACCGACGGCTGCTTCGGACTTGTTGCTTGCCGTGACAGCCAGCCAGCCCTCGCGGTTGCTCACGAACATCCAGAGATTGCCCCTGATCCTTGCCTGGATATTTTCTTCTGCCAGGTCCCCCAGGGTCTTGTCACTGCCATTTAAGAGCCTGATATATGCTGCGAATATATCCTCAATGGGCAACACCCTGTACTCTATGCCCAGGTTCTCAGCCAGAACCCTGGCATCCTCCCGACTGTGCGCTGTGGAATACCTGGAGGGCATGTAAATGGCCAGCACGTTTTCCCGGCCCAATGCCTCAACCGCCAGGCAGGCTACCAGGGCTGAATCGATGCCGCCGCTCAAGCCAAGCAGGGTTTTAGTGAACCCGGCCTTAAGCGCATAGTCCCGGTACCCGAGTACCAGGGCATCATACACCCATGATATGTCCTCATTAGGGAGTACCAATGGTTGTTGATCATGGTCCGTATCATATACAACTAAGTCCTCAGTAAAGCTTTCAGCGAACAAAACCAGGCTTCCACTGCCTTCGAAGGCACAGGATGACCCTGCGAATATCAGTTCACCGTTCCCGCCCACCTGGTTGACATGCACGAGGGGTTTGCCATACCTGCATGCCAGGCTACCAAGCATAAGCAGGTGCTGATTCAGAGTGCCGTACTGATAGGGTACGGCTGAGATATTTATATAAAGGTCCGGGCTATACAGGCCTAGTTCATCCAGTACGTTTCGGTCATGCTTATTGTCCAGGAAAAGCTTTTCACCGGCATAAACATCCTCGCCTATTGCAACGCCAAGTTTGATGCCTCTGTACTCAAGGCACCGAACAGCTGGTGATGGTTCAAAATAGCGTGATTCGTCAAATGCACTGTATTTGGCAAGCACACATTTACTTGCAGAGCCAATTATCTGCCCGTCATCGATCAAAACCGCACTGTTATAAAAGATGCCGGTGTCATCGGCAGTAAGCACCGCGCCAAGCAGGACTCCTATGCCCCCCGTGTGGCGCTTGACATGCTCAAGGGCATCATTGCATTTTGTTATAAAGTCTTTTCGGAGAAGCAGGTCCTCCGGAGGATAACCGGTCAGGGAGAGCTCAGGGAATATGACCAGGTCGCAGCCCATGCCCTTAGCCCGGTTCAGAAAATCTATTATTTTATCCGCGTTGCCCTCAAGGTCTCCTACAATTGGGTTTATTTGCGCCAATGCCAGTTTCATATTCGATCTCCTCACAGCTTCAAGTATGAGAGTACTGCCTGCTTCATTTCCTCCTTGCCGCAGACATCCCGGTGCAGCACCTCGCTGTCGCTCAGCCCCACCAAAGGAGCGGGTACAGGCATGCCGGTCGCCCGGGACAAAACCTCAAGACAGGCTGTCTCGTCCAGCCCGTCCTCTTCATAGCCCAAGGCCTTCAGCACATCTGCCGGGAATTTAAAGGGACTGGCAGTGGATACGAGTATCGTTTCAACAGTGTCACCTGTCTGCTGCCAGTACTGGTCATATACGAACTTTCCGACGGCTGTGTGGGGGTCCAGGATATAGCCATATTTATCGTATGTTTCCTTAATAGCTGCCCTGGTCTGAGCTTCATTGGCATAATCGCCCCAGAACAGCTCCTGAAGCCTGCTGAAAACCTGCCCGTCCACCCTATACCTGCCATGCTCCTTAAGCTGACTCATCAAGTCGGCTACAAAGCCGGGATCGCGATCTGACAACTCATAAAGCAGGCGCTCCAGGTTGCTCGATATGAGTATGTCCATCGAGGGCGAAATCGTCTTATAGAAAGCGCGATTGATATCATAGACCCCTGTACGGATAAAATCCGTAAGGATGTTGTTGCTGTTAGATGCGCATATGAGGCGGCCTATGGGAAGGCCCATTCGCTTTGCATAATAGGCAGCCAGGATGTTGCCAAAGTTGCCAGTCGGCACTACCACGTTGACTGTCTGCCATTTTTCTATCCTGCCCTGCCTTATAAGGTCAAGATAGGCAGAGAAATAGTATACTATCTGGGGTACCAGCCTGCCCCAGTTGATGGAGTTGGCCGAGGACAGCCTGTAGCCGCCCTTGTCCAGCCTATCGCTCAAGTCGCTGCCAAATATCCTTTTCACGCCAGACTGGGCATCATCGAAATTGCCCTCTACGGCGATCACCTTGGTGTTGCCGCCCTTCTGGGTGATCATCTGCAGCCTTTGCATGCTACTGACCCCCTGGAGGGGATAAAATACTATGATCCTGGTGCCCTCCACACCGCTGAAGCCTTCCAGGGCGGCCTTGCCCGTATCGCCGGACGTGGCGGTCAGTATCACTATTTCTTTCTGTTCCCCTGTCGCCTTTATGGCGGCTGTCATGAGGTGGGGAAGCAGCTGCAGCGCCATATCTTTGAATGCGCAGGTTGGCCCGTGCCAGAGCTCCAGGATGTCAAGCCCGGGATACAGGGACGCTACCGGGGCTACGCCCGGTGGAAATGCACCGCTTGTATAGGCTGCAGCTACGCACCGGTCAATATCCTCATCCTTGTAATCAGTCAGAAAGAGCTTGAGTATGTACCTGGCGCGCCCGGAATAATCAACCTCTGCAAGGGCCGAAAGCTCTTCATTGCCCAGGTAGGGCAGGATCCCGGGCACGAACAGTCCCCCTTCCTTGGATATGCCTTGCTTGATCGCTTCCATGGAAGTCAGCCTGCAGCTTTTATCCCTTGTACTTTCATACAGCATGATCCTATCTCCTGTCATCTACTGCCGGGTTTTTATACATTATATCCCAAGCCGGCTATGGCTTCAATATAAATAAAGCTTCTCCAGGGGAGAAGCCAATGAAAATCAATCAAACAGATTATGGTTGGCGGATATGCTCATAAATAAAGCCAAGGTGTAATCCTCGGCTTTGTTTTCGAAACTCGATTATGCTATGTATTCCTTAAGGAAGGAGGGCACGTTATCCGGATCACCGTTCATAGTTATGATAAAGCCTATATTATATTTATCGGACAGTTTCTTTACATCAAGCATGAACTGCTCTATAGCCTTCAGATCGCCTTTGACTATATCCAGCAAGCCGTCGATGTAAATTTGGTCCGTATCATAGTTCCTTGCAATCAAACCCGACAAGAACCCGTACAACACATCCAGCTCCAGAATGTCAAACTCCCGGGCATTAATAAAGCGAATCTGGTGCTTCAGGTCGATCATGTGGCGATCGTCTCCGTTCACGAATACGATCTCGCCTTTTGATTCCTTCAGCGCAGCATTCGCCATCTCTACCATACTGCGGGTCTTGCCGGTTCCTTTTTCTCCAATGATAACCTTTATCAATTTGACCGCCTCCCATATATATTTTTTCCAAGGGATTTCTTACTTGTAATTATAGCATAGCGGCTACAAAGTTGCCACAGCAAAAATATATCATTTTTCAAAATTTTCAGTCAAATCGACAGGCTGCCTTGATAATATGGTTACCAATTGGTTTTAAATTATTTATTTTCCTTCCTGTTCTGCTGCTTTTTCCTCTGGGCAGTATCCAGTATGGCCTTCCTTATCCTGATGTGCTTGGGGGTGACTTCGACCAGCTCATCGTCACTTATGAACTCAAGGGCCTGCTCCAGGCTCAGCTTTTTGGCCGGTACCAGCCTCATGGCTTCATCGGAGCCTGCAGCCCGCATATTTGTCACATGCTTCTTCTTGCAGACATTCACCTCAATGTCTCCGCTCCGGCTGTTTTCACCGACCACCATGCCCTCGTAGACCATAGTACCCGGCTCGATGAACATTTGGCCCCTGTTTTGGGCATTGAATATGCCGTAGGTGACCGCTTCACCGGTTTCAAAGGCTACAAGCGACCCCCGCTCCCTGGAGGCTATATCACCCTTATAGGGCTGATAGCTGTCAAACGCAGAGTTGAAGATCCCCTCACCGCGGGTGTCGGTCAGAAACTCGGACCGGTACCCAAACAAGCCCCTGGCAGGCACCAAAAATTCCATGCGGACATTGCCTCCTTTAACGGTTGTCATCCTGAGCATTTCACCCTTGCAGGAGCCCAGCTTTTCTATAACGACACCGGAATACTGCTCCGGAACATCTATCGTGACAAGCTCCATGGGCTCACACAGCACGCCGTCGATCTCCTTGTATATGACTGTCGGCTTTGATACCTGGAACTCATAGCCCTGCCTTCGCATGGTCTCTATCAGGATTGACAGGTGCAGCTCGCCCCTGCCTTTCACTTTGAAAGCATCAGGTGAATCTGTCTCCTCTACTCTCAGGCTGACATCCGTATAGGATTCCTTAAACAGCCTGTCTCTTAAGTTCCGTGAAGTAACATACTTCCCGTCCTGGCCGGCAAAGGGACTGTTGTTTACCGAAAAGGTCATGGATACTGTAGGCTCTGATATATTGACAAAGGGTAGCGGATCAGGGCTGTCCACATCGCAGATCGTTTCGCCGATGTTTATGCCCTCAACACCCGATACTGCCACTATATCCCCCAGCATGGCATCATTAACAAGCTGCCGCTTCAAGCCCTCGAACTGGTAAAGACTCGTAAGCTTGACCTTGCGGTATTCCCCATTCACATTGCACAGCAGGGCTTCCTGGCCTGCTCGCACCTTGCCGCGTTCCACCTTGCCTATGGCGATCCTGCCGACATAATCATTGTAGTCGATGGTGGATACCAGTATCTGCAAGGGGCCGTCCGGATCCCCCGAAGGGGCTGGGATATGCTCGAATATCGCATCAAAAAGGGGCTGCATATCCGTCCCTGCCTTGTCCAGCTCCAATGAAGCTGTTCCCTGCTTGGCCGAGGCAAATATGAACGGGCAGTCCAGCTGGCTGTCGCCGGCTTCCAGTTCGATAAAGAGGTCTAGGATCTCGTCAATGACCTCATTGGGCCTGGCTTCCGGCCTGTCGATCTTGTTTATCACAACAATAACGGGATGCTTGAGCTCCAAGGCCTTCTTCAGAACAAACTTTGTCTGAGGCATAGGCCCTTCAAAGGCATCGACAAGGAGCAAGACCCCGTTTACCATCTTGAGCACACGCTCAACCTCTCCGCCGAAGTCGACATGGCCTGGTGTATCCACGATATTGATTTTGCAGCCCTTGTATCTGACTGCGGTGTTCTTGGAAAGGATGGTGATCCCCCGCTCGCGCTCAAGCTCATTTGAGTCCAGCACCCTTTCCCGGACCTGCTGGTTTTCCCTGAAAACCCCGCTCTGGCGGAGCAGCTGGTCTACCAGCGTAGTCTTGCCATGGTCTACATGTGCGATTATTGCTATGTTCCTTATGTCATCTCTTGTTATCACAAAGCTTCCTCTTTCGTTGTCAATATGTTTTCAACAAACTATTATTTTATCATAGCAATTTTCATACTGCAATAGCCCTGACCGATTATCTAGCTGCCAGGGGTTATGCAGGGTAGTGATACACAAAACCTTGTCCCTTCACCCACCTTGCTTTCTATATCTATACTGCCCTTATGGTCCCTGATTATCCTGTAGCAGACGCTCAGGCCCAGCCCTGTCCCGCTTTCCTTGGTGGTGAAAAACGGCTTCCCAAGTTCCTTTATCACATGCTTGGGCATCCCGTGCCCCTTGTCTTCTATGCAGACAACCATCCTGTTCTGCATTCGGTCATAGGCGGTGGATATCCTTAGGACCGGATCAGCGGCATCAGCCATGGCTTCTACTCCGTTGTTGGCTATGTTGAGGATCACCTGTTTTATCTGGAATTCATCGCACATTACCATTTGCTCATCGTCGCACAATGTCAGCTCCAGCTTGACACCCTTGATATAGGAAGATGACTCCAGCATCGGCAAGGTGGACTCCAGGAGCTGGTTCAGCGAGGTTTCCTTGTACGTATAGCATTGCGGCCGTGATAGCTGCAGGAAGCTGCTGATTATTTTATTGACATCATCTGTTGCGCTGTTTATCCGTTTTGCTATCTGCCTGACCTTGGCGTCCTTGGTCAAGGCTTCAAGGAGCTGGATGCCACCCTTGATGGTAGTCAGGAAGTTCTTGGTCTCGTGGACTATGCTGACTCCCATCTGGCCCAGCATAGCCAGCTTTTCCTGCTGGATGATCACTTTTTCCTGTTCCCTCAGCTGGGTTATGTCTGAACCTACGTAAACAGAGCCTGCTGTTTCACCATCAGCATCGATGACGGGAGCCTCCTGATAGAGGAATACTCTCCTGTTATGCTCCTTTTTGACTATGATCTCCTTAAAGCCGATAGGTATATCTGATCTGGCTTCCGGGACTTCGATATGATCGGACATTAGCTTTTCCCGGAACTCAGATATGTTCATTCCGATATAGTCCCGATCATCTAAATCGAACAGCTCCTTGAGCTTTTTGTTAGCAAATACAAGATCCCCTTTCCGGTCACACACCAGTATAGGATTAGTGATCGAATCAAGGATAGTGGATGCATACAGCCTGATGTCCTTCGGCTCCTGCAGTGGGTTTGTTTCCCTGAATACCAGCACATGACCCTTGGCAAGTCTTTTATAGTTCAGCTCCAGGCCGGTACCTTTGACTTCCAGGTCAATGTGGGCCGGCACAATGTCTGAACTACTGACACCCAGTCTTTGCACTACTTCCCCCATGGTCAGATCAAGTACCTTACTTCTGTCTGTATTCAGCATTTCAGCAGCAGCGCTGTTGACAAAGGATGCCTTGTTGTCTTCATCGTACAGGATGATACCATCCGGGAGCTGGTCCAAAACCGCGGCCATATGAGCCGCAGCAGCTTTGATCGTTATATAAGGCTCCGCTATTCCCCTGGTGATAACAGATTTGCATAAAAAGCTCAGCGAAATCAGCTTGGTAATTTCAGCAGATAAAATAAGATCATTATTCAGCCAGTCCGATATGGCAAACAAGGAAGCGCAGGCAAGGGTCAGAAGCAGGGCGGTTTGAAAATCGCTGTTTAATGAAATGCTCCCTGGTTCACCCCTTCGAAAGCTAAAGGCTACTGCAAAAATGATCATCGCGATCACAGGTACCCAAAGGACCTGCCTGACCAGCAAAAAGGTCTTCGCCTCAACGACCGGCAGATGCCTGCTGAGCAGGCTGACAGCCACGACCGTGAGCGCCATGATGGCTATAGCGTAGAGCAGGAAAATATTCTTTCGCATACGCAGCGATTTGGGGCAGACCAAGGTCAACAGCAGTATAACGACATGTGACAACCTGGCAAGATAGGAGTAGAACCAGCCCGCCTCGTAGCCTGAGGCGGATACGTGCCCCGATGCTTGAAAATAATAAAGATGGAGCATGTCAAGCAGGGCAGCTATCAGGAAACCTGCACAGGCCAGGCTCATATCAGGCTGTATCTTGTCATATGTCAGCCATACTACAATGAATATGCACAGCGAAACAAAAATGCCGGCTGCGTCTATAAAAAGGTGTACTATGACATGATGGGCATACCATTGCGGTTCTTTGTTGAGCAGCATCACTATGAATGCTACAGCCAGTGAAACGACGGTGGAGACTATGGGGGTAAATCTCGCTGGAAAAGAACGGCTCCGGGGTACTGGTGAAAAATTCGTATTCACTTTTACCACCTTTTGAGATGCAAATCTTGCTAATAAGACAAAATCAGCATACGTGTCATAGTATTGTTAACGAATAACATTTTTAAGTGTAATTAAAGTGTTATTCTATAATCTTCTTGAAATCCCTTCTTATTTACTGATTTAAAATATGTGGTTTTTTATACTCAGCTCAAGCTCAGCTTTAGGATTTTTGCCAGGACTTCCGCCCTTTTTTGATTTACCCGTTCAAAGTCCATGGCCTCGGCATAGATATGCTCAAGCCTGGCATGAACATCCATAGCCTTTGCCAGGCTTTGAATAGCCTTTGCTACCAATGAATTGTAACGGAGCTTCGCATCCTGCAATTCTTCGTCATATTCCCTGATATCCTGCTGCCTGAGACACGAGTTAAGGTCTATTTCCTCTATTATCCTCACCCGGTCGAGCTTTTTGATGTCGAGGTGATAAGGCAGGCTGGAATTGATTACAGCTGTGCCAATAGCAGGTATTATCACCATATCGAGCTTATATGGCTCATAAGGACAATGATACTGCTCGGTAAAGAATCCACGCTCAGAGGCCTCCTGGGCAATTCGCGCGATCAGTTCCTTGACCCCGGACCCCGGTTCGCCCTTGACGGAGTATAAATTCATGACATCGTCTAATAGAGTCTCCAGGTGGTCTACTATGCCCCTTGACGTGATCGCAGAGGCAAACATATGCCTTGCATCCGGTTCCAGCCTGGCCTCCCTGGCCTTGTCAGCAAAAATGCTCTCGACCAGTATCCTGGTTATTTTATTGTATCTTGTCCTGTCGATAGCTTCAGCTATGTAACTGCTCCATTCATCGTACGCGACTTTGGATTCACGCAGGAGGCTGTACGCCGTATCGAAATGCCTGCGCATCCGTTTTTTGATGCGAATTATCTCATCCTTATGGCTTTCCAGGACATCCTCCACCCAATACTCACCCAGATTCACTATTTCTTCTGCAGCCCCGGGTATCACAGGATCTATCATATGAGGGGCCGTGCCGTCCAGCAGGGCTACCTTCAGCGCCGGTATCACAAGAGCATCCAGCGAGCCGGGATCGGATGAGCAATAATGCTGCTCTATTGTATATCCCCTATCGCGCAGCTCCTCCCCTATAGCCCTCATGAAAGTCGATTTCCCGGTGCCTGGCCCGCCCTTTATGATAAACATGCGCCTGGCTTCACGCCCTGTTATATTGTCAAACAAGGAATAAAAGCCTACGCTTGTGTTGCTCCCGGAAAATACCTTTTTGATCCTGCCCTTAGCGGTCATTCAGATCCCTCCTCGTTTCATTGGCAATCAGGCTCCGGACCCGTAGGTTCCGGCCCTGTGGGCTTTAGGCCTGCAGCATTAGCTTAAGTCCTGGCTTTATAATATGCCGGACGAAGGATATTGATAACCAGCTCCCTGCTTATGCCTTTTGCCCCGGAGCTGCGAAAGGATAAGGCTTGGAACAGCGCCAAGGGGTACGCCCAAAGCCTTGCATACTGCGATCGCAGCCATTATATTGCCCGTCAAAGCTATGCCCGTGTAAGCGCCAGCGATATCTTTAAATCCCAATATCCTTGCTTCATCGCCTTCCTTTATCCAGTAAATGCCGTCGTCACAACAGCAAACGGCTTCACCGCCGCTATTTATATGCTCCTGCAAGGTCGAGGCATATCTGTTCAGCCCGTATAGGATGATATTGCCCCTGGCCTTGTCAAGCAAGTCTGTGATATATGGCTCATCGGCATTGAGTACGCAGTACCCGTCAGGCTGTATGGCTTCTATCACTAAGGATTTTATGTAAAGGAGGTCTTCCAGGCTTTCTATGTGCTTCTTACCCAGGTGTCCGTCGATCAGACTGCAAAGCACTGCAACATTAGCCTTGCAGTATGCAAGACCTTCATCAAGTATATGCTTCGTATCCGTTTCGATCATAGCTACATCCAGGTCAGGTGTGCTGATGACCAGTCTTGCAGCGCTTTTGCAGGCGGCGTTTCTGCCGCTTTTCCTGACACCGTTGATGTATAGGCCCCTTGATGCTGCCACGCCAGTTTTCAGCCCATACGCAAGCAGCATGCCGGCTGTCAGGAGGACCGGGCTGTCATCACCGCCGGCGAAGGCAACCACTAAAGCCTTGCCCTTATCCTGCTCTACCGGCCTTACCTGCCTGCTTATTTCCTCAAGATGCCTGAATCTTTGGCTAAAATCAAAGCTCTTGCCGGACAGAATGCTTCTAATATAGTCAAGTACAAACCTTATGGTAGGCTCTACCAGTCTTTCGTCCTGGTAAGCAAAAATTATATCATAGCAGTCTTCCTCTGCCGTTCTGGCCTTCCCGTATCTCACATCATGGCCCAGGCATGACTGGACCTCAAGGCATAGATGCTCTATTATATGAGGAAGATACGTACCCTCCTGCAGCCGTTCCAGGAAGCCGCCCTCATGATCCCTAGAACAGTGATGCGTCTTGAGTCCGGGAAAATCGGCCGTCAAGCGCTGATACAGCCCGGAGAACTCGTTTGAGGGCTTGTCAAGGCACTTGCTCATCCTCAGTCTCAGTCTGGCAACAGGTTTATGACTGTAAACACTGGGACCGTCAAAAACCTGAAGGCCAAGGATTTGAAGCATATGATCCTCCCTGTGTCCTGTTTTTTCACAACAAAATTATTATGCTGCAACCGGTGGAAAAATATCCGGTTCTTTAAGTGTCAGGACTCCGGATCCGCCTCATACTTCAGGACCACCTGCTTGAGCCTGGTTTCAAACCTCCTCCATTTGACCCCGGCTTTTTCGAGCATCAGCTTAGAAGCCTTCACATTGTCGGTTTCAGCATATTTGTCGCTCAGGTATATGATCTCCTTTATCCCGGCCTGGATAATGGCCTTTGTGCACTCGTTGCAGGGAAACAGGGTGGTATAGATCTTGCTCCCGTCAAATGAAGCGGTGCGGTTGTTTAGGATGGCATTCAGCTCGGCATGCACTACATAGGGATATTTAGTTTCCAGCAGCTTGCCTTCACGCTCCCAGGGAAATTCATCGTCAGAGCATCCAATGGGCAAACCGTTGTAGCCTACGCTTATTATCCTGTTTGTCCTGCTGTCCACGATGCACGCTCCCACCTGGGTGGCTGGATCCTTGCTCCTGTATCCTGAAAGGATCGCGATCCCCATGAAATAGTCGTCCCAGGTTATGTGGTCTTTCCTCTTCGGCATTATCATCTACTCCTTGATTCAGTCTTTCCGCTTTATTGTTGCAGTCTTTATGTTTTATCAGAATTGTACATTTTTAATTTAAATACAGGCATATGGTTTGCGTCAAGACAAGAAAAGAAAAAACTCAATACAAGGGTTGTACTGAGCTTTTATAAGCATTTGTGAGATAAGTCTGTAAGCCGAGTTCTGTCGTGAATGATCATCTATCTAGGCCTGCCGTTGCCGGCAGGCTCAAGCGACCTTCCCGGGACGCGGCGGGCCACCGCATAATGTCCCCTATCAGGTCTTGCTCCAGGTGGGGTTTACATAGCCATCCCGGTCACCCGGGCGCTGGTGAGCTCTTACCTCACCTTTCCACCCTTACATACTGAAGGCCTTATGACCTTCGGTAGGCGGTATCTCTCTGTTGCACTTTCCTTGGAGTCGCCTCCACTGGGTATTACCCAGCACCCTGCCCTGCGGAGCTCGGACTTTCCTCGTCTGCCATCAGGCAGCCGCGATCATTCAACTTACTCACAAATTATTGATTTTTCTAGGAACACTATAATAGCACAGGCTGCAGCTCATGTCAAAATGCAATTCCTGTCTGGAGAGGGCGTTTTGAGTAAAAGCCTCAACAGGCTAATTCTTGTAGTATAACAGCCTGCCGCAGTTTTCACATTCGACTATCCGCTTGCGGTCCTTCACATTTTGGACGACAAGTGAAGCCAGGCTCATATAGCAGCCGCTGCACTGATCGTTTTCCAGTACAGCTATGACAGGGGTCCTGGTTATTTTAAGGTTATTGTACTTGGCCAGCAGGTTCTTATCTATGTTTGCCGCCAGCATGTCCCTCTTTGCCTTCACCTCGTCCTGCTCCTGTTTTATTTTCTCAACCTCGCTATCATACTCCTTTTTTATCCTGGCATACTCTTTTTTTGCTTGCGCAACCTTTGCGAGTATGTCTTCCAGTTCCTTTTCAAAGGTGTTCAAATCTTGAATCAGCTTTTTTAGCTCTGATTCGTTTTTCTTCAGCTTATCCTGCAGCAAAAGCCCTTCCTTGAGCATTTGCTCGATTTCGGCCAGTGACTTTCCTTCACCGGAGCCTGCCTTTTTTGTTATGTCAGCCATTGTATCCTGGATGCTTTCATACTCGCGCAGGATCCTGTTGAAATTTTCGGTCTTGCGATTCGCTTCTTCATCCAGCTTGACCAGGTATTGATCTCTGTCTACCAGGTATTTTTTTAGCTTTAGCAGCTGTTTACGCGAAGCTGAGCTCTTGATGTCATTTTCATACTGATCTACGATCAAATCGAGTTCCTGGTATTCCCACAGTATGTCGAGCTGTTCCATAAACATCCTCCTTCTTGTTGATATTCAAAGCAAGCTGCATATCCTTCGGCAAATTTAGTATTCTTTTACGAAAAAGGAATAAGCCTTGCTTATTCCTGTAAGCTGCAAAAGGGATCACAATGATCTTCTGACGGAATAACTTCTATATTATATTGTAAAGTATTAATCAGGTTTTGTAAACGTTTAATTAGCTTGCATATCCCAGGCTGTTCGGTAGCATAGTGTCCAAAGACCCCTACGGCTATGTGTAGGTCCCGGGCTGCTACCGCGTCATGATGTTTTATTTCCCCGGTTAAATAAAGGTCGGCCCCAGCCCTGGCAGCCTCCGGCAGTAGATCCCCGCCGGCGCCGGCACAGCTGGCAACCACCTTTATGGTCCGGTTTGTATCTCCTATATAAGTCACATTTGCAGAGCCCAGGATCCCCCTGACTCTTTGCAGATACTCCCCCAGGGTGACAGGTTCGGTCAAAGCGCCTATCCTGCCAAAGAGCGGCCGGGACGGATCATTTTCCGCATAAGTCAATGGCTTTACGTCAACAAGGCCGAGACGCTCGGCCAGGGCATCATCCATGCCGCCATCCGCCTTATCCAGGTTCGTATGGGCACAAAAAACAGGGATATCAGACCTGAGCAGCCCCATCACGACCGAGGTCGCCCAGCTTTCATCATTCACAGCTTTAATCGGCTTGAATATGACCGGGTGGTGGCTGATAATGAGGTCTGCCTGCTTACGGACAGCTTCATCCACGACACTTCCGGTGACATCGAGGGTGACCAGTATTTTTTTGACAGGCTTGTTGGCGCTGCCTGCAAGAAGGCCTATGTTGTCCCAGTTTTCGGCAAGCCTTTGGGGGGCCAGCTGCTCCATGAGCCCCATGATATCCCTAACCCGATATATCATCATATACCTCCTTGTACCGCCTGAGCATATTCCTGTACTCCTCCGCCCTCTGGGCCGAGGCCGCTGAGCTGCTCTGCTCCAGTTCAGCCACAAGCTCTGCAGCCTTTTTCATTTTACGCTCCAGGTGCTCCCTTAAAAGGGGATGCCTATTCTCGATAAGGCATTTCCCGATATCGAAGTATATTTCGTCCTCTAAATCCTGGCAGCCAGATCTCACTGCCATTATTTCATATATCCTCCCTTGGTCTGATACAAGCTCCTCATCGTAAATAGCATACCTGTGTCCTGCAAGCCACTGCCGAAGCTCCCTTTGAGCAGTCATGGGCTGCAATATCAAAGCAGTAGCGGACCTGGCTATGGCTTCATCAGCGGCAAGTATTTCACTTATCAGTATGCCGCCCATGCCGGCAATGATAATTATATCCGCTTCTCCAGCTTTTAGAACGGACAGGCCGCTGCCATGCCTGGTTTCGATCCTATCCTCAAGCCCAAGCTGCTTGATGAGCACCCTGGCCTTTTCCAATGAGCCCTCGCTTATATCGGCGGCTATGGCCCTGGATACTATGCCCTCAAGCACAAGGTAAGCGGGTATGAAACCATGGTCAGTGCCGATGTCAGCCAGGCACTCTGACCTTGAGACCATGTCGGCTATTGCTTTCAGCCGGCCTTTAAGCTTCATCCGTGTCAACCACCTGTCTGTAGATAACCCTTGAGGAACTCAAGGTGTTCTTTGGGGACAAAAAAACACCGAGTTTTTCGGTGTTTCCAGAGAATAGGCTATTATTGCTATAATGGTGGGCCTTCAGGGACTCGAACCCCGGACCAACCGGTTATGAGCCGGTTGCTCTAACCAACTGAGCTAAAGGCCCAAGCGCGACATTATTATTATAACTATAAGGCATGCTTAAGTCAACAGGTTTTTTATCCTGGAGTTTTATTTTGCCCGGATATGATAAAAGCAACTGTTTCAAAACAGCCAGGCGGTCTTTGAAACAGTCGCTTTTTAGCAATGCGAGGCAGATCCCGCATGATCAATCCAGGTAATCCTTAAGCTTTTTGCTCCGGCTGGGATGCCTGAGCTTCCTTAAAGCCTTGGCCTCTATTTGCCTTATCCTTTCCCTGGTAACGTTGAACTCCTTGCCCACTTCTTCAAGAGTACGTGCCCGGCCGTCATCCAGACCAAATCTGAGCCGAAGAACCATCTCTTCTCTTTTGGTCAGAGTGTCAAGCACACTCATGAGCTGTTCTTTCAAAAGGGTGAATGCAGCGGCGTCGGAAGGCGCAAGCGCTTCATCATCCGGTATGAAATCACCCAGGTGACTGTCCTCCTCTTCACCTATCGGGGTCTCCAGTGATACCGGCTCCTGTGCTATTTTCATTATTTCCCTGACCTTGTCCTCAGGTATGTTCATTTCCTTGGCAATCTCTTCAGGAGTAGGCTCCCTGCCATACTCCTGCAGCAGCTGCCTGGATACTCTGATGAGCTTGTTTATGGTTTCGACCATGTGTACAGGGATGCGTATGGTCCGGGCCTGGTCGGCTATTGCCCTGGTGATGGCCTGACGGATCCACCATGTTGCATAGGTGCTGAACTTGAACCCCTTCTCATAGTCAAATTTCTCTACAGCCTTGATAAGCCCGAGATTGCCTTCCTGGATCAAATCAAGGAACAGCATGCCCCGGCCGACATAACGCTTAGCAATCGATACCACCAGGCGGAGGTTTGCTTCGACCAGCTTTCGTTTGGCCTCTTCATCGCCCTTGCTCATCCGCTGGGCCAGCTCCACTTCCTCTTCAGCTGTCAGCAGAGGCACCTTGCCGATTTCCTTAAGGTACATGCGCACCGGGTCATCAACACTGATCCCTTCCGGCACCGATAGAGCATCTTCCTTGTCAGGAGCCTCATCTGCCTCCGATACTTCGTCAGTCACATCTATGCCAAGGGCCTCCAGGCTTTCATACACCTTTTCTATTTGCTCGGGCTGAAGCTCGATCTCCTCCAGCATGTCCATTATTTCATTATATGTTAAACAACCTTTGGCCTTGCCCTTTTCGATCAGTTCTTTAATCCGGCTCATCTTGGATTCTCCGTTTGTCACGAACTTCCCTCCTTTCTGGTCTGTCGCAGTTTGATCTCAGCGTTGATGTCTTTTAACTGCTTCAGCAGCATCCTATATCTATCCGGGTCAGAAATACCTTCCTGATCCATCCTGGTGATTTCTTTCTGAATGTCCTGCCGCTTGTTCTCCAGATTGCCCACGGCTACCATGTCAAGGCAATCCGATATAAAATTATCTATATTATCATACTCCATTTCAATATTAAATATTTCAACTAATTTTTTTGCCTTGGCTTCATCCTGTATATGGCTGAGTATCTGCGCCCCGTTGACCTCCCGTCCTCTTGCGAGCAGGCCCCTGACTATGTCTGCCGTTTCATTGAGCAGGGAGCCTTCGGGACTGATATCTACAAGCCCATCAACTATTTTTGCCGCTGCCGTCTCTCCCTGGGCCATAAGGTTTATGAGATACATCTCCGCCTTTGTTTGACTCGAATGCAATATCTTCAAGCTCTTTTTGTCCCTAGTGTTCCTATTATTACCACTTATATTCCTTTTTAAATTGCTCTGCCCTTCGCTTGAGTGTATTTTTTTGATCTGGGCGCGGATGGCCTCCTGCCGGATGCCCGTGATAGCTTCAAGCTGGGGTATATAAACTTCCCTTTCGATCTCATTATCCACCCTGGCAAGGATTTCACAGCCCTCTTTACAGGCTTCCATACCACCGTTTTGGGTACTCAGATCGTATTTCGACTTCAGCATCTCAAGCTTATAGCCAATCAGCGGAAAGCTTTGATCCATCAGCTTTTTGAAATACTCGGGCCCGTACTTTGCCAATACCTCATCGGGGTCCATACCTTGCGGGAATTTCAATACCCTTACCTTGCAGCCGGCTTCCTTCAGTATATCAAGCCCTCTGAGGGTGGCGGCCTGTCCGGCAGTATCACCGTCATAGGCTATGTAGACCTCAGAAGCTAAGCGGCGCATGAGCCTGGCCTGCTCCATGGTCAGCGAAGTGCCCAGGGATGCCACTGCCTGGGGGAACCCGAACCGGTGGAGCGCTATAACGTCCATATAGCCTTCGACTATAATCAAAAACTCCAGTGGCCTTACCTTTTTAGTCCGGTTTACGCCGTAGAGGGTCGTGCTCTTGTTGAAGACCGGGCTGTCAGATGTATTCAGGTATTTTGGAAGGGAGTCATCCATCACTCTCCCGCCAAAGCCTGTTACTCTCCCCCTCATATCGATGATCGGAAACATGATGCGGTTACGGAAACGGTCGTAAACCCTGCCCTTTTCCTTGTTTTCAACCGCGATGCCAGCAACAAGTATCTTGCCTTCATCATATCCCTTGGACTTTAGGAGCCTCAATACGCCCTCCCAGTCATCCGGGGCGTATCCGAGCCCAAAGGCCTTTATCACGCCCATATTGAGCCCGCGTGATCTCAGGTATTCAAGCGCCGGCCTGCCCTGGTCCGAGAGGAGCATTTTGTGATAGTAAGCTGCACATTCCCGGTTGATGTCATATAGCTCTTCCTTTAGATCCTTTGAAACCGCTGAAGCCTTCTGCCTGCCTGTATCCTTTTGCTCCGGGATCGGGATCCCAGCCTTCCCAGCCAGAAATTGCAGGGCCTCCACAAAATCCAGGCGCTCCATCGCCATTATGAATGAAATAACATTGCCTCCTTCACCGCATCCGAAACAATGGTATAGCTGTTTTTCAGGAGATACATGAAAGGAGGCTGTCTTTTCATTATGAAACGGACATAATCCGAAATAACCCCTGCCGCTAGGTTTTAACACTACATATTCACGGATCACATCGACTATGTCGCAGCTAGCTGTAACCTCATCTATCCAGTCATCAGGATACCACGGCATTTGCTTCACCTGTTCTTGTTGATATTATAAGTTCGCCAAATCCATATCTTTTCCTTCTTTATTTTGTTTTTTATAGCAGACAAATAAAAAATCGGTGCATCTGGCGTGGTACGGTCTAATAATATTCGACATCATATCCTATAATCCTGCATCAAACTCAGATTTTCTAAAGCTGCTTCCAGGGTGCGGGGATGAACAGGTCCTGGAACATCCTAATAGCATACCTATCCGTCATGCCTGCTATGTAATCGCAGACAGCCTGCTCCTTTCCATAGGCGTCGATTTGCCTGATATATTCAGCGGGCATGCTGTCTATATGCTTCATGTAGTAATCGAACAAGGCCTCGACGATATTCATGGCTTTTTTTTCTTCGGACTTGGCCTTGGAATCGATATACACCCTTTCAAACATGAATTCCCTGAGCAGGTCAGTAGCTTGTCCCACCTCCGGGCTCATCGTAACCTCCGGCTTGCCCATGCTGTAGTAAATTATGTCCGTCACCATGGTGTTGATCCTCTTTTTATGAGTGTCGCCCAGTACATCTATGCAGCTTTTGGGCAGATCGGCCTCATCTATTACCTTTGCCCTTATCGCATCGTCTATATCATGGTTTATATATGCTATCCGGTCGCTTATGGACACGACCCTGCCCTCCAGGGTACCTGGCTTGCCCGACATCGTATGATTGAGGATGCCGTCCCTGACCTCCCAGGTAAGATTCAGGCCTTCCCCGCCCTCCAGCACATCGACTACCCTCAGGCTTTGCTCATTGTGCCTGAAGCCATTGGATGATATAGAGTTCAACACCTTTTCTCCCGTATGGCCAAAGGGTGTATGCCCCAGATCATGGCCCAGGGCAATAGCCTCGGTAAGGTCCTCATTCAACCCCAGGGCTCTGGCTATAGTACGCGCAATCTGAGAAACTTCAAGGGTGTGGGTCAGCCTGGTCCGGTAATGGTCACCCTCGGGGGATATGAACACCTGGGTCTTGTGCTTGAGCCGGCGAAAGGATTTGCAATGCAGGATCCGGTCCCGATCCCGCTGGAACTCGGTCCTGATAGTGCAGGGACTTTCCGGCTTCAGCCGTCCCCTGCTTTTGCTGCTGAAGGCCGCATAGGGTGAAAGCAGCTTTATCTCCAGTTTTTCTATATCTTCGCGGACCATGCATCCCCCTCCCGATCAAAAGCTTGTTATCATACAAGCTCTCATATCTCTAAGATATATATACCACATACGATAACTAATAACCTTCTTTTGCAAATCAAACATATTACTCAAAAGCCAGGTTCAAGTAAGTAATGCATCCTTGTACTTCAGCACCTTTATCAGTCACTGATAAAAAAACAATGCAGGAGTGATATCCTGCATTACTCATCAATTAGCTTATGTTGTATGTCGGGACTTTATCTCAGCTTCCAGGCCATATCGGCGAGGAACAGCTGTTGCTTGAACAAGTCGACCTTGGTGTCCTTTCCTATATGGACATACTCTATACCCATCATTTCAGCCCAGTCCTCAAGCATTTCAGGCGTTGCATCATAGGACAGGACGGTATGGTGGGCGCCTCCTGCCAGGATCCAAAGCTTGGCCCCGGTCCGCAGGTCGGGCATCGGCTTCCACATTACCCGGGCAACGGGGAGGTTGGGCATGCTCATTATCGGTTTGACAGCCTCAATATCCTGTACTATCAGGCGCAGCCTGCCGCCCATATCCACCAGTGAGGTCACCGTACCCTTGCCTGCCTTTCCTTCAAAGACCAGGCGGGCGGGATCACTCTTGCCGCCTATGCCAAGGGGATGGACTTCGATCCTGGGCTTCCCTGCGGCAAGAGTCGGGCAAACCTCCAGCATATGGGCACCCAGAGTGTACTCCATGCCCTCGCCAAGGTGGTATGTATAGTCCTCCATAAAACCAGTGCCGCCGTTCATGCCTTCGCACATGGCCTTGATTATGCGCGTCATGGCAGCCACTTTCCAGTCGCCTTCAGCGCCATAGCCATAGCCCTGCTCCAGTATGCGCTGGGTAGCCAGGCCCGGCAGTTGCTCCATGCCATAAAGATCCTCAAAGGTGTTGGTAAAGGCGGTGGCTCCTTCCCGCTCCAGTATGCGCAGGATCGCAAGCTCTTCCTTGGCCTGATACCGTACTGCAGCCAGGTTGTCGGTGTTTATATCATACTTTTCTGCATATTCAGCCATAAGGGCGTCTACTTCCGCTTCGCTGACGGCATTGATCTGCTCTGCCAGCTCGCCTACCGGCCAGGTGTTTACCTGCCAGCCGAGCTTGATCTGGGCTTCAACCTTGTCCCCTTCGGTAACCGCTACCTGGCGCATATTGTCGCCAAAGCGCACCACCTTGAGGGTTTGGCTTACATTGTAGCCTACAGCAGACCGCATCCAGAGGCCAAGCTCTTTCAGTACCGTATCGTCCTTCCAATAGCCCATGATCACCTTTCTGCCGAGACGGAGCCTGCTGGCTATGAAGCCATGTTCACGGTCCCCATGGGCTGCCTGGTTCAGGTTCATAAAATCCATATCGATTTCATCATTGGGGATAGTGCGGTTGTACTGGGTCGCAAAATGGCAAAGGGGCTTTTGCAAAAGCTTAAGGCCGTTTATCCACATCTTGCTCGGTGAAAAGGTGTGGCACCAGGTCACTATACCGGCGCAGGAATCATCATAGTTGGCTTCCTTTACTACTGCCGTTATCTCATCAGGAGTCTTCACCGTTGCCTTGTACAACAGCGTGCAGGGTATGTTGGGATCGTCTGATATCCACCTGGCCATCTCCTCTGCGCGCTCAGCCACGATTTTAAGCACCTCGGGGCCATACAGATGCTGTGAACCAACGACAAACCAGAATTTATACTGTTTCATTGTTGCACCTTCCTTTTATACTTTTAAAAAGTATATATCTGTGTTATACAACCATATTGATCAGGATTCCATATCAGACAAGGGCTTCAACAGCGGCACGCTGGATCTTCAGGCCTTCGCTGTAGTCCTTTATGTAGCTCTCAAAGCCGGCGACATCAGCTTTGTCCGGTTCTACCACAACTTTCCTGGTATTCTTGAATACCCGGTTATCCAGATACTCCCTCAAGGTCTCATTCTCTTGCCTGTTTTTCATATAAGCCGCCAGGATCGCCATGCCCCAGGGGCCGCCTTCCCCTGCCGTCTCCATAACCGTGACGGGCGTATTGAGCGCCGCAGCCATCATCCTTTGTCCCACGCCGCTGGTCTTGAAATAACCGCCGTGCCCGGTGATGCTGTCTATGGCTACCTGTTCATTCGATAAAATATCCATGCCAAGCTTCAGCGTCGCTATGGCTCCATATAGCTGGGACCGCATGAAATTGGCAAGGGTCAGCCTGCTTCCCGGCTTACGTACAAAAAGCGGCCTGCCCTCGTCAAAGCCTGTTACAGGCTCCCCGGCAAAGTAGTTGTAGGCAAGCATGCCGTCACAATCAGCTTCGCCTCTAAGAGCGGCATTAAACAGGGTCGTATACAGCTTGTCAGCATCAAATTTGGCTCCAAGGGCTGATGCAGCCTCACCCATGAGGTCTACCCAGGCATCAATCTCGCTGGTGCAGTTATTGCAATGCACCATGGCTACCGGATCCCCCACAGGGGTCGTTACCATGTCGATTTCAACATAGACCCTGGAGAGGGGCTTTTCCAGCACTATCATTGCAAATACGCTGGTGCCTGCACTGATATTGCCAGTACGCGGCGCTATGGCATTTGTAGCTACCATGCCGGTGCCTGCATCACCCTCCGGGGGACACAGAGGTACGCCCGGTTTCAGATTGCCTGCAGGGTCAAGCAGCCTTGCGCCCTCTTCAGTAAGTACGCCTGCCTGCTCGCCCGCCATCTGAACACGGGGCAGGATGTCCACAAGGCGCCATGGCATATCCTTGGCGATGTGATCGAACTTCTCCAGCATCTCAGGATCGTACCGGCCGTTTTCAACCGGGAACATGCCGGAGGCCTCTCCTACGCCCACGGTCCTCTCCCCGGTCAGCTTCCAGTGAATATAACCTGCCAGGGTAGTGAGATAGTCGATATCTCCTACATGGTCCTCCCCGTTCAGCATTGCCTGATACAGGTGCGCTATGCTCCAGCGCTGAGGTATGTTAAATCCGAAAAGGTCAGTCAGCTTTTCCGCTGCTTCGCCGGTTATGGTATTTCGCCAGGTGCGGAAAGGCACAAGAAGGTCTCCTCTTTTGTCAAAGGCCATGTAGCCGTGCATCATGCCCGATATGCCCATAGACCCTATTGTAGTGAGCACTGTGCCGTATTTGTCAGATACATCCCGGCAAAGGTCTGCAAAACAGCTGCGCAAACCATTCCATATATCATCGAGGCTATAAGTCCAGACACCGTTTTCAAACCTGTTTTCCCACCTGTGGCTCCCTGTTGCCAGGATATTGTGGTCAAGGTCTGTCAGCACAGCCTTGATGCGCGTCGAACCCAGTTCGATGCCGAGGGCTGTCTTGCCGTCTTCGATAGCTTGCTTCAGCACATCGATACTCATATCATATCACTTCTTTCATTAAATTAGCCGATTTGGATAATTTACCTTAACAATATAATACCTAAACCTGTCCATATTCGCAAGACAAAAAAGAAAATACAGGTCATATTACCATATATTTGCCACAAGTATGACTGCAGATATATACCCGCTATACATCTTATTGACTTAGAGATTTTACTAGTAGATCAACATGATCTGTAAACATTTTCCTTCCATAATCAGTAATTCTGTAGACCGTCCTGCTTCTCCTCCCGGAGCAAGCCCTGATGCTGGTTATATAACCAAGCTGCTCAAGGTTGGATAGCTGTACACTCAGATTGCCATCAGTTAGGTGTACTATGTGTGTTCACATTGTCAACCTCCACATCAATGGTATTGTAAAATATACCACAAGTAACCAGCATAAAAAAGAACTGTCCCAAATCTGACTTTGATTTGAGACAGCCCCTTCATATAAGCTTCATATTAACTTATCTGTATAGTTTACTTTTGTCCCAGGTTATCCTTGCCGGACAGTTCGAGGACTCTTGCCTGGGCTGCAGCAAGCCTTGCGATCGGTACCCTGAAGGGTGAGCAGGATACATAGTTGAGTCCGATCTTGTGGCAGAATTCGATGGAGCTCGGATCTCCGCCATGCTCTCCGCAAATGCCCAGCTTGATGTCTGGCCTGGTCTTTTTGCCAAGCTCAACTGCTATCTTCATCAGCTTGCCTACGCCGACCTGGTCTAGTCTTGCTGTCGGATCCGATTCGAAGATCTTGGCCTTGTAGTAGTCTTCCAGGATCCTGCCGGCGTCATCGCGGCTCAGGCCGTAGGTCATCTGGGTCAGGTCATTGGTACCGAAGGAGAAGAACTCGGCTTCGGTCGCTATGTCGTCGGCTGTCAGGGCAGCCCTTGGGATCTCGATCATGGTTCCGACCATGTACTTGAGATCTACGCCTTTTTCCTTCAGTACGGCTTCAGCAGTGCGGACTATGATATCCTTTACGTACTTGAGCTCCTTGACTTCGCATACCAAGGGGATCATGATCTCGGGCACCACATCATAGCCCTTCTCCAGCTTGACCTCAGCAGCAGCCTCAATGATGGCGCGGGTCTGCATTTCAGCAATTTCCGGATAGGAAACTGCAAGACGGCAGCCCCTGTGGCCGAGCATGGGGTTGAGCTCTTTCAGGCTGGTTACTATGGACTTGAGCTCATCGAAGGTCATACCAAGCTCTTTTGCCAGCTCTTCTATATCCTTGTCTTCGTGGGGCAGGAACTCATGAAGCGGGGGATCCAGCAAGCGGATAGTGACCGGCCTGCCCTCCATGGCTTCGTATATTCCCTTGAAGTCAGCCTTCTGCATGGGCAGTATCTTCTCAAGGGCCTTCCTTCTGTCAGCTTCGTTGGTAGCAACTATCATCTTACGGAATGCCGGGATCCTGTCGGCATCGAAGAACATGTGCTCTGTCCTGCAAAGGCCGATGCCCTCGGCGCCAAACTCAACTGCCTGCCTTGCATCCTTGGGTGAGTCGGCATTGGTCCTGACCTTGAGGGTCCTTACCTCGTCAGCCCAGCTCATAAGGGTAGCAAAATCTCCGGTCAGCTTGGGCTCTTCTGTTGGAATGACCTCGCCATATACATAGCCCGTGCTTCCGTCCAGGGAGATCATATC
>JAKORJ010000007.1 GCA_029777885.1 Bacillota bacterium
CCAGCCACGCCATAAGAAACCTAAGGATCGCTGCAGGCCTGGAGCAGGGCGAATTCCACGGCCTGGTCTTTCAGGACAGCGATGTGGCCAAATGGCTCGAGGCAGTAGGCCACAGCCTGGCTGTGCGGCCTGATGAGAAATTGGAGCAGCTGGCCGACGAGGTCATAGACCTGCTTGAAAAGGCCCAGCAGCCGGACGGATACCTGAATACCTACTATACGATCAAGGAGCCGGGCAAGCGGTGGACAAACCTGTGGGAATGCCACGAGCTCTACTGCGCGGGGCACCTGATAGAGGCCGGGGTAGCCTATTATGAATCAACCGGCAAGGACAAGCTCCTTAAGATCGTATGCAGGCTTGCCGACCATATAGATTCGGTGTTCGGCCCTGAGGAAGGGAAGCTCAAGGGCTACCCGGGCCACCAGGAGATCGAGCTGGCCCTTGTCAAGCTCTATCGCGTAACCGGCGAGCAGCGCTATCTGAGGCTTGCCAAGTTTTTTATAGATGAAAGGGGCTGGGAGCCTTTCTACTTCGATATCGAGTACGAAAAGCGAGGCGGCAGGAACCATTGGAGCGGCAACGCCCACCCCTCATGGTCAAGGGAATACAACCAGTACCATAAGCCCGTACGACAGCAGGACAAGGCCGTAGGGCATGCGGTAAGGGCTGTGTACATGTATTCTGCCATGGCGGATATAGCGGGGGAAACAGGGGACAAAGAGCTCCTTGATGCCTGCCGGGCCCTGTTTGACAACATAACGAGAAAGCAGATGTATATAACGGGCGGCATAGGCTCCACCCGGCACGGGGAGGCCTTTACCTTTGACTATGACCTGCCTAATGACACCGTATACCAGGAGACCTGCGCTTCCATCGGCCTTATATTCTTCGCCCGCAGGATGCTTGATATTGAAAAGAAGGGCGTATATGCGGACGTTTTGGAGCGGGCTTTATACAACTCTGTCCTTTCCGGCATGGCCCTGGACGGGAGGAGCTTTTTCTACTGCAATCCCCTGGAGGTATGGCCTGAAGCCAACATGAAAAACCCCGACAGGAACCACTTAAAGCCTGTACGGCAGAAATGGTACGGCTGTGCCTGCTGCCCTCCGAACATAGCCAGGTTCATAGCCTCCCTGGGCAGGTATATATACAGTGTGGATACGGATACAATATATGTGCATTTGTATGCCGGGAGTGAAGCTAAGATCAGCCTGGACGGGGGAGAGGTGGCGCTGGCCCAGGAAACCCGGTATCCCTGGGACGGCGGGATAAATATAACCATCTCCAGGGCAGAGAGCCAAAGGTTTATACTTGCCCTCAGGAAGCCCGGCTGGTGCGCCCATGCGTCCCTGAAGGTAAATGGCGAGGAATGCTCAGTAGGTTCCCGGCTGAAGGACGGATATGTATACATAGACCGGGTATGGAACGAAGGGGACAGGGTAGAGCTATACCTTGACATGGCACCGGAGCTGGTCCAGGCCCATCCCCGGCTCAGGTACAACGCAGGGAAGGCGGCTATCCAAAGGGGCCCCATCGTATACTGCCTGGAGGAATGCGACAACGGCAAAAACCTATCTGCCCTGTCGGTCCCCGCAGAGGCAAGGCTTGAGACGGTCTATGACGGCAGTTTTTTGGGCGGCGCTGTGATCATAAAGTGCCAGGGATACAGGACAAATGAGGATGCCTGGGGCGAGGACCTGTATTCCAGGCTCAGGATCGATGAACGCCCGGTCACAATAAGGGCTGTACCCTATTGCATGTGGGGCAACCGTGAGCCAGGTGAAATGCTGGTCTGGATCAGATACAGGTAAAAAGGAAGTGTGGCCTTGGAGCTTGACAGGAAAAACATACGTAGGATACTTGCCATCATAATCATATCGATAATCATATACCTGGGATTGAATAACATATCTGCTGTCCTCGGATCACTGCAGAAGGGCATAAGGATAGGCATGCCGCTGCTTTTAGGTGCAGCCCTGGCATATATCCTGAATGTCCCGATGAAGCTGATAGAGCGCCTGTTTTTTCCCCGCAGCCAAAAGCCCCTGGTGATCAGGATAAGAAGGCCTCTGGCCATTTTGATAACCTACCTGCTGTTTTTCGCAGTCCTGTTCCTGGTGCTGTTTTTGCTGATACCGCAGCTTGTCAAAACCGTGAGCATACTCAGCGCTGCCATTCCCGTTGCCTATCTCGGTATTGAGAAATGGGTGATCGAAAAGGCCCAGGAGATCCCCCAGCTCCAGGAATGGCTGGGCATGATAAAGCTCGACTGGCAGAGCATCGGGAACAGCCTGGTTGAATTTCTAAAGAGTGGATCTTCAGTCCTATTAAGCTCCACAGTATATATACTGAAGTCATTGTTCAGCGGCACCCTGACCTTTGTCCTAGCGCTGGTTTTCAGCATATATGCCCTTGCCGGCAAGGAAAAGCTGCGGGCCCAGGTGGAGCGCACACTGAAAGCCTTTCTGCCAGGGAAGAAGGCTGAAAGGACCCTGGAGATCGGTGCCCTTATCCATAGAACATTTACAGGCTTTGTTACCGGCCAGCTGACGGAAGCTGCCATCCTGGGCTTCCTGTGCTTCATTGGCATGCTTGTACTTGGCTTCCCCTTTGCGCCCATGATCTCGGTCCTTTTCAGCATATTTACACTGATACCCCTGATAGGCCCGGTCATAGGAGCCGGTATTGGCGCCCTAATGATTTTTACCATTTCGCCGGTCAAAGCCTTCTGGTTCATCGTGTTCATCATCGTGCTCCAGCAGGTGGAGGGCAACCTGATATACCCGCGCGTTGTCGGCAGGTCTGTAGGACTTCCGCCAATGTGGGTGCTTGCGATTGTGACCATCGGTGGAGGTCTGTTGGGCATAACAGGTATCCTGTTGGCTGTGCCATTGGCCTCGGTCCTGTACACCTTGTTCAGGGAGGCCGTCAATGTCAGGCTCCTTAAAAAGCTGGAAAGCGCATCCGGGGATGAGGGCAAGGTTACATGATTTGAATTTTTGTGATAGTATATAAGGGTGAATAATATGAGAATTGCGAGGAATTTCGTCAGGATATGAAGCATAACAGCAAAAGCAAACAAATATTGAAAAGGGTGACCCAGATCATCCCCTGGATCGTGATGGCGGCGCTCACAGCCCTGTTTTTTGTTTTTGGCAGGGGGATGACAGCCAAGGAGCTTTTGACCTATACACCGGCCAATCCATACCTGGCCGTATTGTTTTTGCTGGTGCTTTTTGCCCTGAAGTCCCTGGTCGTTATACTGCCCATACCGGTGCTGTATGTCCTGACCGGCATCATGTTCGATCCCCTGGAGGCTATAGCCATAAATATCCTGGGGGCGACAGTCTGTACGGCAGTGCCCTACTTTATAGGCAGCTATTCCGGCAACGAGGCTGCTGAAAGCCTGATAAAAAAATACCCCATGATCAAGCAGCTCGACCGCTTCATGGGGCGCAATGAGCTCTTTTTCTCATTTTATGTCCGTGCAATCGGGTTTTTGCCCTGCGATATTGTCAGCCTGATATTGGGTTCGATGAAGGTGGAGTTTAAAAAGTATATGGCCGGGACAGTAGCCGGTATGCTGCCCGGCCTGATTGCGTCCACCCTTATAGGGGATTCGATCAACGATCCCGCATCGCCCCAGTTCATTTTGTCCTGCGCAGCCACTGTCCTTATTGCCCTGGTCTCTACACTGGTATACAGGAAAGTCCTGAAATCACAGCCGGCTCCCTGTGCCGCTGAGCTCTCTACAACTTCAGAGGCTCCGGAGGATACGACGGAAGATGACGCTTCAAAGCCTGCAGCAAGCCCTGATGCCGGGTCTGATGCAGCCGATGCCCCTGAGCCCATGAAAGCTGCTGTTTCGGAGATTTGACCCTACGACACCTTGTCAAACTGGCTGTAGTACAGGCTTGCATAAAATCCGCCCTTGCGCAGGAGCTCTTCATGGGTGCCCTGCTCAACTATATCCCCTTCATTCATGCAAAGTATCAAATCTGCATTTCTTATGGTCGACAGCCTGTGGGCTATGACAAAGCTCGTGCGCCCCTTCATCAGGTTATCCATGGCCTTTTGGATCAGGATCTCGGTCCTGGTGTCCACTGAGCTGGTCGCTTCATCGAGTATGAGTATTTTCGGATCGGACAGTATTGCCCTGGCAATGGTCAGGAGCTGCTTCTGGCCCTGGGAGACGTTGCTGGTCTCCTCATTGAGCACCATGTTGTAGGAGTCTGGCAGGGTGCGGATGAAGTGGTCCGCCTGGGCTGCCTTTGCCGCTTCAATAACCTCTTCGTCGGTCGCGTCTAGCCTGCCATACCTGATATTGTCCATTATGGTGCCGTTGAACAGCCATGTATCCTGCAGCACCATGCCAAAGACGGAGCGGAGCTCGTTCCTGGGGAAATCCCTGATGTCATGCCCCTCAAGCAAGATAGCGCCGCCGGTCACATCGTAAAAGCGCATAAGGAGCTTCACGATGGTAGTCTTGCCTGCGCCGGTCGGTCCGACTATGGCCACCTTCTGGCCCTGCGTGATCTTCGCCGAGAAATCCTTGATTATTATGTTGTCCGGGTCATATCCGAACTGCACGTGTGAAAACTCTACATTTCCGTAAACCTTTACCTTGATACCTGCTGCTTCTTTGTCCTTATTCATTACTGTTTCAGCAGCTTCGTCCTTGCTTATTATTGTGCAATGCGCCGCATCCGCAGGTTCCTCCGCTTCGTTCAGGAACTCGAAGATGCGCTCGGCCGCTGCCACTGTCTGCTGGAGCACGTTTGATATGTTGGCCAGCTGGATCATAGGATCGGTAAAGGCCCGCACATACTGGATAAAGGCCTGTATACCGCCTACCGTCATACGCCCGGATGCTGCCAGGTAGGCGCCGAGTATGCAGATCACGACATAGCCCAGGTTGTTTACGAAGTTCATCATGGGCATCATGAGCCCCGACAGGAAATGGGATTTCCAGGCGGAGTTGTATAGCTCATTGTTGTAGCCGTCAAAGTCCCGTAGGGATTTTTCCTCGCCGTTGAAGGCCTTCACTACTGTATGGCCGCCGTACATCTCCTCTATATGGCCGTTGACATGGCCCAAGTATTCCTGCTGGGTCCGGAAGTATTTTTGTGACCTTTTTACTATGCTTAGTACAAGCAGGGTAGCCAGGGGCAGGACCCCCAGGACCGTAAGCGTCATCTGCCAGCTAATGGACAGCATCATGGAGAGCACACCGATCATGCTGGTGGCCGAGCTTATGGTTTGGGTGATGGTCTGGCTCAGGGTTTGGTTCAGGAGGTCCACATCGTTGGTGACCCGGGATAGGACCTCGCCGTGGGTCGTTTTGTCAAAATAGCTTAAAGGCAGCCTGTTGATCTTCCTTGATATGCTGTTCCTCAGGTCATAGGACACCCTGGTAGATACATCTGCCATTATGAAGCCCTGGAGGAAGGAAAAGGCTGCGCTAATGAGGTATAGCCCAAGGAGCATCAGCAGGATCCGGCCTATGTATCCAAAATCCACCCCCTGGCTGCTGCCGGTTATTATCCGCATCAGGCCTGCAAACAGCTCGTCCGTGGCCCTGGCTAGTATCCTGGGACCGGCTATCACAAACACGGTGGATAGCACCGTAAATATTGCGACCGCACCTATCGGGAGCTTATACGGTGCGAGGCTCTTCAATAATCGCTTCATGCTGCCCTTGTAATCCCTTGCCTTTTGGAACGGCATCCCCATTCTCACCGGACCATCTCCCCTTCCCGGGCCCATCCGGTGGGGACGTCCTGGCATCCCGGTCTGCTCCTTGGGGATACCAGATGTAGCAAAGCCTTGCGGCCTTTTCGGCCTCTGGGTGCCGTCAATACCCGGATGCTTTGTACTGCGCTGTTTGCTCATGCCAGTTCCTCCTTTGGCAGCTGGGATTCAGCTATCTCGCGGTAAGCCCTGCAGGTTTTCAAAAGCTCCGAGTGGGTCCCTATACCGGCCAGCCGGCCATTGTCCAGCACTATGATCTGATCGGCGTTCATGACCGTACTGATCCTTTGGGCCACTATGATGACCGTGGAGCTTTCCGTATAGGTCTTGAGGGCCTTGCGCAAGGCCGCATCCGTCCTGAAATCCAGGGCTGAGAAGCTGTCATCGAAGATGTAGATAGGGGTCTTTCGTACCAAGGCCCGGGCAATTGCCAGGCGTTGCCTTTGACCACCGGAGACATTGCTGCCGCCCTGGGCGATCTCCGTCTTAAGGCCTGCCTCGGAGCCTTCTATGAAATCCCTGATCTGGGCTATATCAGCTGCCAACAGCAGCTCTTCCTCAGGCGCATCCTCTATACCGTACCTTAAGTTGCTTTCTATGACGCCAGAGAACAGGACCGCCTTCTGGGGGACAAGCCCTATGTTCTCCCTCAGCTCCTGCTGGGATATCTCCTTTATGTTGATGCCGTCTATGGTTATCTCACCCTTGGTGACATCGTAGAACCGGGGGATGAGGTTTACCAGGGTGGATTTGCCGGAGCCCGTAGGACCGATTATGGCCGTGGTCTGACCAGGCTTGGCCTTGAAGGATATGTCGTGGATAGCATCGGCTTCTGCGCCCTTGTACCGGAAGGAGACGTTTTTGAACTCTATCTCTCCCCTGCAGGTCCCAAGCCGCCTTGGTCTTTCCGGATCCTTTATGGCAGGCTCCGTGTCCAGGACCTCGGATATGCGGTTTATCGAAACGGCGGTCCTTGGCAGCATCATGAACATCATCGAGATAAAGAGGAAGGACATGATTATCTGCATGGCATACTGGATAAAGGCCATCATGTCGCCGACCTTCAGGGCCGACTGCTGGATCTGGTGTGCCCCTGCCCAAATGATCGCCAAAGATGACAGGTTCATTATCAGCATCATCGATGGCCACAACACGCTCATTATCCGGCTTATGAACCTGCTGGTGTCCCGGAAATCCCCGGAAGCGGCTTCGAACCGGGCTTCCTCATGGCCCTGGTTGCCGAAGGCTCTGATGACCATCATGCCGCTCAGGGCCTCCCGCGTAACGAGGTTGAGCCTGTCAACCAGCTTTTGCATGAGCTTGAACCTGGGCATGGCGATCGAAAAGATGACGGTGAACATCCCAATGAGTACAATGACAGCCACGGCGATTATCCAGCTCAGGCTTACGCTTTTATCAAGCGCCATGATGATCCCGCCTATGCCCATGATAGGCGCATAGGCCATCATCCGAAAGCCCATAGTAAAGGCCATCTGAACCTGGGTCACGTCATTGGTCGTACGGGTGATCAGCGTGGAGACGGAAAACCTGTCGAACTCCTCCAGGGAAAAGGATCCGACCTTTTTAAATATGTCCCGCCTCAGGTTCCTTGCCATACCTGCTCCTGTCCGGGAGGACAGGAAGCTTACCGCGATGGTGGCGGCCGCGCCAAGCAAGGTGACAAGGAGCATGTGCAGGCCGGTTTTCATGATGTGACGGAACTGGAGGGCATGCAAGTCAACTCCGAGCTCGTGGTAAAAAAGCCTTGTAAGGCCAGTGCCGACCTGCCTGTAGAGCGAGCTGTCGGCCCTTTCCGCGGCTGTTATGGCTTCGTCCAGGACACCCTCCGGCAGGTTTTCCAGCACGAGAAGGAGCTCGTAAATGGAGGTCATGTCAGCATCCCCCAGGGATACCTTCCCGCCGTCCTTTCGGGAGCCGTCCTTGCCCTGGGTTTCAGCAAGCCCTTGCATGATGCTTGCAAAAGCAAAAGCGGCCTTTCCGTATATATCCTCGACAGCCTTTCTGTCGATACCATCCTTTAATATATAGGCATCCGTATCTGCGAGCCGGGGGTATTTTTTGAGATATGGAGCTGCTTCGGCAGAGCCGGCTTTTATGAATATGTAGGAATCGTCAAGGGCCTTTTGGTCGCCCTCCGGCATAAAGCGCATAATAAGTTCCATGCCCTTTTCACTTATGCACTCGGGCAGGACAGTCTCGATGCCGCTTTGCTGAAGGCCGATGTTTACTATATCCGACATCAGGTTGGGCAGGGTCAGGTTGGCTACCGCCCGCAGGAACAGCAGGGTCAGACACAGGATCACGGCCAGGGCAAAGGGTTTTAGGTATCTAAAAA
>JAKORJ010000080.1 GCA_029777885.1 Bacillota bacterium
TATTGTAATATTAAACTGAGCCATGGTTCATCCTCCTCGGTTTGATATTTGGTGGTGCTTATATTTTAACCGAGGTATGAGTTATGGCTCAACTCATTTTTACACCATTATATAGACTTAATCGTCAATACCGGCGATGTCCTGGCCAGCATACAGTAAACGGGGGGACGGTAAATGTTTATTGATGCGTTGAAAACCATATGGCTGGAGTCCGGTTTTGCTGCAATGACCTGGCAGCACCTTGTTATGATCGGCATAGCCTGTGTATTGATCTATCTGGCCATTGTCAAGAAGTTTGAACCATTGTTATTGCTAACTATTGCCTTTGGTGTTTTGTTGGCCAATCTGCCTTTGGCTAATCTAATGAAGGAAGAGATAAACTCTGAGACAGGTGGGTTGCTGCATTATCTCTACCTAGGTGTGAAAAAGGGTATTTATCCTTCATTGATCTTTTTGGGTGTTGGTGCCATGACGGACTTTGGTCCGCTGATTTCAAGGCCATCCAGCCTACTACTGGGAGCAGCTGCCCAGTTCGGTATATTCATGGCGTTTACTATAGCCAATCTGCTTGGATTCACTCCTCAGGAAGCTTCGTCCATAGGTATTATAGGCGGTGCTGATGGACCTACAGCAATATATACGACTGCAAGGCTTGCACCAGATCTTTTGTCTCCTATCGCTATAGCAGCTTACTCATACATGGCACTGATCCCCATAATCCAGCCTCCGCTGATGCGGCTACTGACCACAGAAGAGGAAAGAAAAGTTAAAATGGAACAGCTTAGAGAGGTCTCCAAGCTGGAGAGGATATGCTTCCCTATAGTGGTTACCATCTTTTGCATCCTATTGCTACCTTCTGTGGCACCGCTGATTGGTATGCTGATGCTGGGCAACTTGTTCAGGGAATCAGGAGTTGTAGACAGGCTGTCGGATACGGCGCAGAATGCTCTGATGAACATAGTTACTATCTTCCTTGGAGTAACTGTCGGTGCAACCGCTAAAGCCGAAACATTTCTACAGCTTCAAACCCTGGCAATCATAGCTTTGGGTCTTGTGGCTTTTGCATTCAGCACGATAGGCGGCTTGCTGATAGGAAAGCTTATGTACAAGTTGTCCGGGGGAAAGATCAACCCTCTCATCGGCTCTGCCGGAGTTTCGGCAGTCCCCATGGCGGCCAGGGTGTCACAGGTGGAAGGGCAAAAGGCCAATCCTTCCAACTTCCTGCTCATGCATGCAATGGGGCCAAATGTGGCAGGTGTGATAGGATCAGCAGTTGCCGCAGGTATACTGATGGCGTTGTTTGGTTAAACCATTAGATTATATATTCAAGTTATCTAAAATAGAAAAACTGGCAGTTCAATGATTGCCAGTTTTTTTATTTGATCATTCTTATCCAGGACTTCATCCGACGATGGCCTGCTGCCAGTTGATATATCTGGCTGGAATAACGTCGCTGGATACAACGATACCGCTGCAGCCCTGCTGCAGCAGGCGCTTGAGCGGAAGGAGGGTGCTGGTGTACATGGACTTTGAAAAATATATATGATACACTTTAGTAAATATATCCAACTCATGTAAAGAAAAAACCGAGAAGGAGGCGCTCAAATGAAAGGCTCGTTTTTTAAGGGACCACATCACACACCGAGGTTTGAGATCAGGGAGATGGAAATGCCGGAGCTTGGCGCCCATGACGTGCTTGTAAAGAATATGGCTTGCGGAGTATGTGGTACAGATATACATATCTATCATGGTGAAAAGGGTTCGGCAGAGGTGACACCGCCTGTTGTGCTGGGGCATGAGTTTTCCGGGATCGTTGAAAAAATCGGGGACAAGGTGACGACCCTGCGGCCGGGGGACCGTGTAGCCATCGATCCAAACCGGTACTGCGGGATTTGCCGTCCCTGTAGGATGGGCAGAAAACAGAATTGCGAAAATCTCTATGCGCTGGGTGTAAACACAAATGGCGGCTTTGCAGAATATTTGATCGTACCGGAGGCCCAGTGCTATAAAATCAATGACGACATAGATTTTGACGTTGCAGCTATGGCGGAACCACTGGCCTGTGTCATCCATGGGATCGATCAAGCGGGGATCCGCCCCGGGCAGACCGTGGCAGTCATCGGGGGCGGCGCGATAGGCCTGCTTATGGTCCAGATGGCAAAGCTTTCCGGCGCATCTGCAGTTATTTTGAGCGAACCAATTCCCATGCGCAGGCAAATCGGCCTCTCGGTTGGGGCAGATCATGCGATCGATCCTTTCACGGAGAATGTCCGGGAGAAAATGGCGGAATACACCGGCAGGACCGGTGCGGATGTAATAATTGAGTGTGCGGGCAGACCAAATGCCGCAGAGCAGGCATTGCAGCTTGCCGGTCCGGGCGCAACGGTCTTGCTGTTTGGTGTTCCACCGGTAGATGCGACCATAGCATTGCCGCTTTTTGATGTTTTCAGCAAAGAGCTAAAGGTCATAGGATCGAGGATCAACCCTGATACTCATCAGCGTGCAGTAAACTTGATTAACAGCGGGAAGCTGGAGATAAAAAGCCTGATCACACACACCTTCAGGCTGGAGCAGCTTGATCAGGCTATACACAAGCAGATGAGCAGCGATTCGATCAAGGTGATCGTGCATCCTCACGATTGAAATTCCCTTCCCGAAGGCCTTTTTTTAAGCATGCCGGAGCGGTTTTTGATTTAGGTACGTAAGTTGCCTGAATATGGTTTTGATTCAGGGTTGACAAAGCTCGATAATGGATGTAAAATATGATTTGTTCTCAATTTGCACCCGTAGCTCAGCAGGATAGAGCGTCGGTTTCCTAAACCGCAGGCCGGGGGTTCGAATCCCTTCGGGTGCACCACTGATACCAAGGAGTCCATCCCCTTGGTATTTTCTTTTATATTTCTAAGCTCACACCTTTGTCGGCACAACACCAAAATGAGTGACGTGGTATACGAAGAGCACCGGGGGATAGAAAACATGGAGCATGATACTCAATCGCAGGGCAAAGCATCGTGAAACTTGGAGACTTGCATTATATCAATTTATTGCTATATTCCATAACGGCCTCGTGGGCACACCTTTTGGCAATGGCTATCTCTTCCTCGGACGCATATTCATCCAGCTCACGGAAGCTATTGTTTTCAATGCTTCTGCCAGTCAGGCACTCATACCACACAGCGCCAAGCATATACCTGGCAAGCCCCAAGCCCGCGTGAAAGCCGTCTCGGTGGACCATTCCAATTCCGCATTCAGTGAGCTTCTGCATTGCTTCCCCGGATGGTATCAACCGGGCGCCGATGCTTTGTGCAGCCTTGTCGTATGCACGCTTCAGATCCTTGAACATGCCCCTTTGGCTCTTATAGCCCACGCTCGCCAGCCTTTCGCTGCCTTCAGCATATGCCCAGGTCTGGTGTATAAGCTGGGTCGCACCGGGAGCGTATTTTCTAACATGGTCGGACAGTTCCGTAAGATAGGGCTGGTATGTCGAATAATCGAAGCTTAAGTGGCTCACCTGCTGCAGGGTCACGAAATCCCAGCTGTCGCTCAACAATGCTTCCCTGATGGAAACATACAGGCCTGTGGCTTTACCATTGAGTTCCAGGGAGTAATCCCGTTTGTCGTATGTCATGTTTTCATGATGTCTTTCCAGGGAGCATCCGCCGATGTCCAGGTTGACGACCTTTAAATCAAAATCGTCGGCCTGGGCTATCTGGTGGAGATACCGGGTCGCATCCTGGGAAAAGCTGTTCCCGATCGCAAGCACCTTCATGTGAAACGCCTCCTTCGTACTATTCTTCAATTATACTTTTTGCTTTCCCGGCATGTAAAGTGGCTGAATTGCGGCATGGTCCGCGTGAACAAATGACAGTTTTGGGACTGTTCGCTTATACCTTTATTGACAAAATTTTTCCCGGACCATATAATCTAGTTGAAAATATATAGTGATACCAAGGGGAATGCCTTGGTATTTTCTTTATTTTTGGAGAAATAACATATTTGATGAGATGCCGGTGCTTTAAGTAGCAATATTTTGGTACAAGTATCCGGCTGGCTTTTGCTGCAATACGTACATAAAATCTAGAAGAAACAGGTGAGGCTTATGGAATTCAGGCAATACAGGGTAGAGAAGGATCTTATCGTAATAGGGGCAGGCATGCCTGGCATTTGCGCCGCTATCCAGGCAGCCAGGCTGGGCTTGTCGGTGGCCCTTATAAACAACCGGGGCTATCTTGGGGGCAATGCCAGCGCAGAGATCGGAGTGAGCGTCGACGGGGCTGACGGGATGCAGGAGTTCAACCTGTGGGCCAGGGAAACAGGCATAATCGACGAGCTCAGGCTTGAAAACCTGTACAGGAACCCCCAGAAGAACCGCTACATCTGGGACGCCGTCCTCATGGACGCAGTACTGAAGGAGAAAAATATCGAGCTCTTTCTTAATACGAACATAGACAAGGTGGAGATGAAGGCTGACGACCTGATCGAATATGTGTCAGGTTCCCAGCTTGGCAGCGAAAAACGCTTCAATTTCTATGCCCCCCTCTTTCTGGATGATACCGGTGACGGGACCGTTGGTTACCTCGCTGGGGCCGACTTCAGGATGGGCAGGGAATCAGGGCATGAGTTTGACGAAAGCGCAGCCCCTGAAGAAGCCGATGACTGCGTTCTGCCCAGTACCCTGACCTTCCATGCCAAGGACACCGGAAAGCCGGTCAGGTACATAAGGCCCGGATTTGCATTGGACATAACAAAGACCGAAGCGCTTAAATACCGCACAATCCCCAGGGACACCTTTTACAGGTCCCAGTGGTATTACGAGGGCAGCGGCAGGATAAACCAGATCGAAAACAGTGAGGCCATAATCCAACAGCACCGCGAGCTGGTATACGGGATCTGGGACTACATCAAAAACAGTGGGGAATATGGTGCGGAAAACTATGACTTTGAATACATAGCCCCTGTGCCGGGCAAAAGGGAATCCAGGCGGCTGATGGGCGACCATATCCTTAGTGAAAGGGACATAACGGAGCAGAGGGATTTCGAGGATACTGTAGGCCACGGGGGATGGTCCATCGACCTGCATGCCGTTGACGGCTTTTTCTCCAAGGATCTGGTCAATAAGCACATCTTCCTGAAGGGGATCTACCAAATACCCTACCGGACGGGCTATTCCAGGAACATATCCAACCTGTTCTTTGCCGGTAGATGCATGTCAACGACCCATGTGGCCTTTGGCTCCACAAGGGTCATGGCGACCCTGAGCACCCTGGGCCAGGCCCTGGGCGCAGCGGCTTACCTGTGCAAAAAATACGACCTGATGCCGCGGGACATTTATAAATCCCGGATCCAGGAGCTGAGGCAGCTCCTGTTGAGGCACGACCAGTATATCGTCGGATGCAAAAACGAGGACCCGGATGATCTGGCAAGAAGCGCCAAGATCACTGCATCCTCGGAATCCAGACTGTGCCTTGAAGATGCGGAATTTGAGCGGCCCTTGGACAAGCCCCTTGGGCTTATCATCCCTGTGGACGGCTGCATGGCATCCATTAGCATACCGGTCAGGGCAGCTTCTGATACAGCCATTGAATACACCGTTTACGAGCCTGTCAAACGGGAGAACTACAACCCTGAAAGGATCATAGCAAGGGGGAGGGTAGATGTCAGGGCATCCTCCGATCCTTCGTGGGTCAGGCTGCCCCTGAACGTCAGTGTTGACCGAAACAAGATTTTCATTGAGCTCAGCCCTCAGGCCGGGTTATATCTGGGTATGACCCGGGACAAGCTGCCGGGAGTGATGTCGATGGTGAAGAACCCCAATGGCTCGCCCACCCTTGTTGATGCAGCCACGATGCAGATGAAGGAATTCATCTGGAGGCCTATAGAGGGGACAGTCTGTTTCAAAGCCGATCCTGACCATGGCATTTATAGTTCCTCAAATGTGAACAATGGCTATTCAAGGCCATACGGCCTTCCCAACCTGTGGCTGTCGGAAAAGACAAACGCTGATCAGTGCGGGGAGTATATTAGAATATCCTGGCATGAAGTTAAGACCATAAATGAGATTATCCTGTATTTCGATGATGACCTGAACTACAGGATAAGCTACTGGCCGGTCGAAAACAATGTGATACCGGAGGTCGTAAGGGATTACGACATTTTGTACAAAAGCGGGGATGAATACCGCTTGCTTAAGTCTGTCAGAGGCAACTACAAAAGGGTAAATAACATAAAAGCGGACTCGATACAAACAGGTGAGCTGAAGCTGGTTTTCCATGCTACGAATGGCTTTCCCCGGGTTGGGCTGTATGAAGTAAGGGTATATTAACAATTAAGCAGAGCAACAAACTGTCAATAAACCCATAAATATAGCTATTTTAAAAGGAATTGAATAGCGAAAAATAACAAAATTGCGTTATGCTCTATAAAATAACGCAATTTTGTTATTCCTAGCATCATTATTGGATTGATGGATCTATAGCCCGTATGTTAGCATTTAATAAAATCGACACAGCTATTTATATCATCTCGACAAATTTCCGGTTTGAGCTATAACAAAAAATAGCAAAAAATCATCACGGGAGAGGAGATGGGTTTTTAGATAGTGATATTACAGGTTTCTCCAGCAGTCAAATAAATGTCATTCAAATAAGGAGGTCTCATATGAAAAAAATCACACTATTTTTAGTCGTCGCATTGTTATTGTCGTTATTTACTGTTCCTGTGCATGCAGCCAAAACAAGGCTGATCGAAGGCTTTGACGACTTTGCGGACGAAGAAACCTATGACAATCGGATCTGGATATGGGATGGCGGCGGTGATTTCAAGCTGTCCCTGAATAGCAAACGGGCAGATAGCGGCAAAAGCCTACGCATCATCCCGAATGGCGAAGGCAGCTCAGATTTCGGGATAATCAATCTGGTAGTTCCCAACTATCTGCAGAACTGGGAGGATGCTGAAGGTATCCGCTTCTGGGCTGAAGCAACCGGTGGTACCGTGGCGGATCCCACCTTCATCGGGATCGAAGTAGCCTTTGACGATTCCCATGTGGAAGGCCATCCCGAGCGTTTCATCGGCTATAAGCAAAAACCGTACACCGTGATCTTTGCCGATGGCACATCCGAAGTAAGGCGCTTTGGCGATGCCGGACGAGTTATATTGGACGACGGGTTCAAGGGCTGGGTCGAGATCCCCTTTGACTCCTTCCAATGCGCAGGATGGTCGATGTATGACGATGAGCTGCACCTGGACAAGGTGACCAAGATATTCCTGGGCATTGACTGCGGATTTCACAAGAACAAGGAAGTATATATAGACTCAATCATGCTCTATGGCAACAACGTCAAGGACGTAACAAAACCTACGCCTACAACCAAGCCGGATCCTACAGCCACACCGGAGCCCACGGCTACACCTGAACCTACGGAAGATCCTACAGCCACACCGGAGCCTACAACGACTCCCGAACCAACCGAGAGTACGGAACCGGCCGAAAGCTCCGAGCCAACGGAAGAGCCCGGTGAATCGGAAGAACCTTCACCCACGCCTACTAATTCTGAACCCGTTGACGGTCCAGCAAAGGGAGGAGTAGATCCACTAGTAATCATTGGCATAGTACTTGTGCTGGTTGCAGCAGGTGCTGCTACTTACTTCCTGGTGATCCGCGGTAAGAAGCAATAATAAATTGAAATTTGAAGAGGGGGATAAAGATGAAGAAAATATTGGCTATTCTGTGCTCCGTAGTATTGCTGGGCGCGCTCATGGTGTCTCAACTGCCTGCCAATATCGCATCAGCTGCTGAGCCGGACAAGCTGATCTACGATTTTAATGGCTACGCAGACACTGATGCTTTGATAGCTGCCCTGCCTTACATAAATGCAGCAGATGTCAGCCTGGATACGACAGTTAAAAACGGCGATACAGGCGCTTCCCTGAGGATCGCCCTTAATGCAAGCTACAATGAAGTCGGCATTGGATACAAGTCCGGCAACGGCTGGGTATCTAACTGGAGCAAGCACAATGCGCTCTCTTTCTGGGTAAAAGCCGACAAGGCAACCGGTCCCGAACCCGGATACAAGCTGGAATTCAGGGTTCAGGATGTGAAATTGGAAGGCAGCGGGGTCAATACCAGAAGACTCAAGGCCGGTGCGCCGGTCCTGCTGAACGGCACATGGGATGGTAACCCTTATAATGAAACTAAATATGCTGATGCAGACGGCAATGTATACTTTGGCACAGCCTTTGAAGGCACAGTGACGATCCCCTTTGAATCCATAGACGGTGACAATATAAATTTCAATAACATATACCGGATCCTGTTCTGCTACGGTGGATATTTCAAGGGCGAGATCATCAATATAGACGACCTTAAGCTGACTACTGTTGATGATGACGGCTCTGAAGGACCGGCGGACGTACCGGCCGTTGACTCCGGAAAGCCGGCTATAGTACCCGACAATGCCATACTGATCAACAATTTTGATTCCTATGCCGATGACGCCGCACTGGCAGCAGTTGTATCTGCATATAACAACAGCGCAGTGATCAAGCTGGAAAGCGAGATCCAGGACGGCGATGGGAAAAGCTTCAGCTATACGATCGGCACCGCTTTTGCAACAGTAATCATAAAGAATGACAAGGACTTAACCGGTGCTACCGGTATCCGGTTCTGGGTCAAATACCACCAGCGCAACCCCTTGGAGCGCACCTTTGTGAAGATCTGGTTCTGCATGGATGCCGACGGCAAACGGTGGCATCCGGCGGCAGGCATGGATTATACCCTGACTGATTTATCCGGAGATGAGCCTGTCGTCACCAACAAGCTCATAACCGCTGACGGTGAGTACTCAGTCGTAATCGACCACGGTTTCGACGGTTATGTGGATATCCCCTTTACCTCTTTTACTAACGAGTCAGCCATGTACGATGCTGAAACCAATCCGATAGCCCTGGACAAGGTGGACAAGCTCCTGCTGCAGACCAGTGCATACTTCAATGGCAGCACCATCTATATAGACAGCCTGTATGCCACCAGGGACGAGGCCTCTACAGCTGAGCCCGTGGTTACGGTTGATGATGAGAATGACCTTGTGGAGACCATAACAGCCGCTCCAGGCGCCTTCCCCTTTGATACGACCATATCCGTTAAGCCTGTTGCTGCCGGCAGCGCGCTTGAAGAGAACCTTCTTGAGCTGTTGCAAGAGTATACTAACGATCCTGCATTCAATAAAGCTTTGTTTATGAGTATGTCTGCCGTCAGGACCGGAACGGAGATCAAGGCTGAGCTCCAGGGCGGCAAGAAGCTGACCGTCACCGCAGCCGTTCCCGAGGGCTTCGATCCCGCCAAAGTCAAGGTCGTAGTATTTGACGGCGGCGAAGTCAAGCTGCTTGATTCAGAGGTCGAAAACGGCTTTGTGACCTTCGATCTCGATACTATAGGCACCCTGGCCCTGATAGAATACGAAGAGCCTGCTGAACCGCAAAATCCGCAGACAGGCGATGCGGGCATATACATCTACCTGCTTCTGAGTGTGCTGGCAATATCGGCTTTGATGATCAAAAAACCGGCAGCCATAAAATAAGTATTCGGATTTGATCCAGGAGATTATAAATGACTCATCTGCTTAATGTAAACAACAAGCAATATGGTGAATTCAGGCTCAACTTCTCCGGACAAATGGACTGTGCTCCGGGCTGGGGAGCTGAATACCACAAAAACCAGATAAATGGCCTGCTGCTCCATGTGATAAGAAGGGGGAAGGGGATCTTCGAATCCCCTTCCGGCAGGTACCAGCTCAGGGAAAACATGGCCTTCATCATGCGCAGCAGCCTTGATTATTATTATGAAGCCGATGAAGAGGATCCCTGGTCATATATGTGGATATGTATATCAGGCGACATGGTCAACCGGGTGATCGAGCATTTGCAGAAAATCAACTGCGAGATCCTGGCCTTCAGCGATATAAGGCCGGTGCTCGATTGCTTCGAGAGCCTGCTCGCCCACAATTCCACGAACAGCCTGGAGGATGAACTGTTTTACAACGGTGTGATCAGCACGATCCTGTATCATTGCCTGAAGGCTGAACCGTCGGACAGCCTGCATCTCATCAGGTCTGAACCGGAAGGGGATACGCTGGCCAATGAGAAAAGGTACATCTACCTTGCCAGCGGCTATATAGCACAGAACTACTGCTTCGACATAACGGTCAAGGATATTGCGAACTACGTAGGCATCGACCGCTCATACTTCGGAAAGCTGTTCAAAAAGCATACCGGCGTGACTGCAGGCAAGTACCTGCAGCAGTACCGTATGAACAAGGCGATGTTCCTGCTGGAGTCAAGCCATGATTCCGTCGCGGACATTGCACGCAGCGTAGGCTTTAACTACGAGCATTATTTCATCAATGTATTCAAGCAATATACGGGTTTTACGCCCTCAGAATACAGAAAGTGGCACAACCAGAACAGCCACGGCAAAACAAGACAACAAAATGGAGGAATCACGTTATGAAATACAGGAACAGATTGCTGGCTCTTGTACTTTCGGTGGTCATCCTGGTATCGCTCAGCGCCTGCGGCGGAGGCGGCAATACCGACCCGAGCACCGAACCGTCACCAAGCAATGGCGGATCAGGCTACAACCTGCCGGATGTCACCCTTGAAAACAAAAAGATCCGCTTCTTCGTCGGCATGGGTACCACCCTGGAGTCTTTGAGCTCAACGAACCCTGATCGCCCCTCTCCCTATGACCTGTTCAAGAAAAAGTATGGTGGCGAGATCGAGCTCATCAACGTTGAATGGACCGACTACTATACGACCCTCTTGTCCTATTACATGGGGGATGACATGCCCGACCTCCTGTGGCCGATGCCTGAGACCTTCCCTGTGGATATAATCAACAACCTGATCCAGCCTGTGGATGAATACAAGGATTACATTGACCTGTCAGAACCAATTTGGGACAGGTACCGCGATTATATAGAAATGATGGCCATCAACGGGAAGCATTACTATGCCATCACAGGCTTTGGTTCATCCCATTTCCTGGTGTACAATCCCAAGCTGTTTGATCTGTACGGGCTGGAAAAGCCCCTCGACATTTACAAGAACGATCCTGAGAGCTGGGATTGGAACAAGCTCCTTGAGCTGGCAAAAGAGCTAACTGACGACACCAATGATGACGGTGTCATAGACCAGTGGGGCTTTGCCATAGGCGGCAACGGTCCGGTATGCTTCCAGGAATCGACCGGTGTGCCCTTCATAAGCTATGACCCGGAAAATGGAATCACCAACAACATAAGAAGCCAGGAGATAGCAGATGCTGCCAACTTTATCCGCGACATGGGGCCAAGCCTGCACAACGTGCTTGACCCTTCTGCAAGCCATGAGGCCTACCAGAGCTTTTTGTCCGGCGGCGTTGCAATGATTTCCGATATGAGCTGGCGGATAACAGGGGCTTACAAGGACCTTTGGAAAGAGGGAAAGATCGAGGTCGCGCCCTTCCCCCGCTATCCCAAGACGGATAAATTCTACA
>JAKORJ010000008.1 GCA_029777885.1 Bacillota bacterium
GCATAGTGATCCTCGAGGATCCGAGTGGTACAGGAGCCATAATGGACTTTAGCGGGTGGAGCTCAAAAAGCAAATGCGAGCTTTCCCTTGACAATGGCAACGTGCTGCAAGTGGAGGTCAACTGCAAAGACGGGGAGATCGCACTTGATATAAGCGGCAGAAAGGGCAGTGAGCCCTATACCGGGAAGAAACTGAAGTCGACCACCTTTACCGTAACGGTGTCTGAAACGGATATATATGTGATTCGGATCACCGGCAAGAATGCGACCGGCAAGGTCCTGGTAAAAGCACTGCCGGGTAAAGGGAATTGACGGGACCATAAGTTAGCAGAAGGGGGGTAGAAGCGATGTCCGTACTCAACCTTTTTATCAATTCGATTGCCCAGGTCATCCTGTTTACGGTCATACCCTTGAGCTGGTGGCTGATTTCCGGGCTGGCCGCTGCACGGCCTTCTAAACCTTGCTTCTTCACTTTTCATGATGTTCAGCTTGTACTGATCATTTAAGGTTCAGATTTATCAGGAGGTGATGAACGATGAAGTATGGACCGACTCATCTGGAGATATTTTTAACAAGGCTGGCATTCTTCTTTTGCGGCAGATCCGTCTACAAGGCCTTTGCCAACTGCCTGCCCCTTAATGGCGGGGAGCAGGTGCTGGATTTCGGAAGCGGTATGGGAACAGTTGCGTATTACGCAGCCAAAAGGCTGCCCCGGGGGCACCTGACCTGCCTGGATATCTCCGAGCGCTGGCTGGATGCCTGCCGCAGGACACTGCGGGGATATAAGAATATCAGTTACCTGCTATGCCGGTCCCCGGAGCTTGACAAGGATAGCTTCGATGTTGTGTACTGCCACTTTGTTTTGCATGATATTCCGGATGATGAGCTGGAAAGAGTCATCCCGGCGCTGGCGGGAGCCCTCAGACCAGGCGGGGTGCTCGCTTTTCGTGAGCCTTTGAATGATACGGATAAAATAAGCCTTATCAAATGCCTGGCAGAGCAAAACAGGCTAACCGCCAGGGACAGCCGCATCACCGATATCCCGATGATGGGGAACGCCCTGGAGTGCCTATACATCAAGAAATAAAGGAGGTCTAACCTTGATCTGGATAATACTGTTTTTCATATTGACTGTCCTGGCAGTCGTTACGTTTGTCACACTCCTGGTTCGGACGGCTCATTGTGCCGTCATCGGCAGGAAGAAAAGGATCACCCCAAAGCATCTTGTTCGTCTGAAAAGATCAATGATACTCTTTGCAGTGGCCATGATATTGAACACCGGGCTTGTTACCTTATCCCAGCTTACCGCTTCCACGCCGCCCATCGTCAATGAAAAGGGCAATAGACCTGAAAACAGTATAGCAGAGCTTATAAGGCTGGACTTAAATGGCAGGAAGCAGTGGATAAGCATAAGGGGCTGGGATAAAAATGCACCTGTCCTGCTTTTCCTGGCAGGCGGCCCGGGCGGCACCCAGATGGCGGCGGTGCGGCATGAGCTGGCAGAGCTGGAGAAGCATTTTGTCGTGGTCAACTGGGATCAGCCCGGCTCCGGCAAGTCCTATAATGCCAACAGGATCAAATATATAACGGCCCGGACCTATATCCAGGATGGCCACGCCCTGACGGAGTATTTAAAGGAGCGCTTTTCGCAGGAAAAGATCTACCTGGTAGGCGAATCCTGGGGCAGTGCCCTGGGGATCTTTCTGGTTGATGAGTACCCGGAGTCCTATCACGCATTCATCGGAACGGGGAAAATGGTAGACTTTGCCGAGACCGAGCGGCTCGACTACGCAAAGGCCATGGAGATCGCCATGTCCAGGGGAGATACCGGCCTTGTACAAGGACTCGAAGCCAATGGCATGCCGCCCTACTACGGAAAGGATGTGACCTGGAAAAGCGTAGTGTACCTAAATTATCTAAGCGCATA
>JAKORJ010000009.1 GCA_029777885.1 Bacillota bacterium
TAACAAACTTGCACATATAAGATGCTATTCAGCAAAACACTCATGTTCCATTATATAGAACAAACTTGACAGTACTGCATTAAGACCGCTATATGAGTACCTATACCAACTTTAATATGCCAAGCTGCTTTTTTGATTCAATTTCTCCGGCGCATTATGACATAGCTGCTCAGCAAGCTTGCCCAGGCCTTCCTCGAAGTTAACCCCGTATCTTACGTCAGTGCCTGCCTTTTTTGTCCTCTCAATGCTGCCTACGGTGAAATCCACCGCCACCCTTATGGCATCCGCAAGGCTGAAGCCCTTTACCAGGGCAGCAACGAGGGCACTGCCGAATACATCCCCGGTGCCGTGGTAGAAGCCATCGATCCTGTGGGAAAAGGCATAGGATATTTCAGAGCTTTCAGCGTCATAGGCAGCAGCGCCGAGCTGGAGGTCATCAAAGTGGACCCCGGTCAGCACCACCCTGGGTGCAATTTGCGACAGCTCCTTGAGCAGGCTTTCTATATACTCCCTGGTGTATGGGCCTTCCATATAGGGCTTTTCAAGCAGGAGGACTGCCTCGGTTATATTGGGGACGATAATGTCCGCCTGCTCAGCCAGCTTCCTCATTTTCGCCGGGAAATCCACTGTAAAGGACTTATACAGCTGTCCGTGGTCGGCCATTACAGGATCGACTACTATCAGGTTGCCCTCCGTCCTGAACATATCAAACACTTCACGCAAAATCTCAAGCTGTTTTGCCGAGCCCACATAGCCTGTATATATAGCGTCAAACTCTATCCTCAGGCTCTTCCAGTGCCTGGCTATGGGCAGGATCTCATCAGTGAAATCCCGGAAGGTATATCCCGTAAAACCGCCCGTATGGGTGGACAGAACTGCAGTCGGTATAACGCAGGTTTCTATGCCGGCTGCTGATATTATAGGCAGGGCGACAGTGAGAGAACATCTGCCGAATCCTGATATGTCATGTATTGCTGCAACTCTTTTTTGTCTTTCCACGTTATGCACTCCCAAAGCAAGACTTTTCAGAGTATTATACCAGCAGTCCCGTTCAAAATCAAACAGTCGTATACAGACATACAGCGGTATATACACTTGTCACGCAGCCTGATTCAGAGGTTTCTGCGATATATTTCGGTATATGTGAGTTTCCCTAGTATATGCTCCGACTTCATAAGGCTGATGGCATATACACCCGTTTTGAATGGCGCGTCCATGAGGCAGGCAGGATCGATCTCCCGCTCCGGGACCACCCTCCTGGCCAGGGTGACATGGGGAGTAAACCGCCTGTCTTGAAGCCGGAAGCCCTGGGTTGTAAGCTTATCTGCCAGGTCATGATGCAGCTTTTCAATCACGTCGTTCCTTTTAAGCCCGATCCACCAAATATCTCCGCCCTCTCTCCTGAAGCAGCCTGTACGGTCAAAGGTCAGCTCCGTAGGCGCGCCGGTGATATCATCCATCGCCTGCCTTATAGCTGCCACCCTGTCCGGATGTACTTCGCCTATGAACACAAGGGTCAGGTGAAAATTGTCCGGATGGGTAAAGCCGCCCCTGCTGACAGCACGCAGCCGGTCCTGGACAGCCTTTATCCTTCCTATTGTTTCCCCGTCGAAATTAACTGCTATAAAGAGCCGCATAAACATTCCCACCTATATAAAAACTACTGGGCCTGCACCCGCCTGCCTTTCAGCACTGGCTGCATAGCCTGCTTTATGGTAATATACACTTGTACCTTTATGTTGAAAGGACAGGCTATGAAATATACGTACAAGCTGATCAGGTCAAAACGGAAAACCCTTTCGCTTGAAATATCCAAAGACCTTGAAGTAGTGGTCAGGGCGCCACTGAAGCTGTCGAAGGCGGTCATCGATGACTTTGTCCTGAAGCACGAGGCATGGATCGAAAAACACCTTGAAATATGTGCAAAGCGCCAAGCTGAAGGCATTGCCTCCCCTTTGACCGAGGAGCAGAAGGCAGACCTCAAGTGGAAAGCTCAAAGGGTGATACCGGAAAAGGTCAGGTATTTCAGCTCTCTGATGGGCCTCACTCCTGCAGGCATCAAAATAACCTCCGCTGAAAAGCGTTTTGGCAGTTGCAGCGGCAAAAACAGGCTGTGCTTTTCATACAGGCTGATGCTTTACCCGGATGAGGCCATAGACTATGTGGTCGTCCACGAGCTGGCCCATATAAAGCACCATGATCACAGCAAGGCTTTTTATGAGCTCATAGAAAAATACATGCCCGATTATAAGAGAAGGGCTGCCATGCTCAAGCACAGGTAGCTACAGTGGCAACCGTTTCCTTTTGAATATGAGCACTCCGGCAATGAACAATACTGCAACGATCCCTGTATAAATCAGGTTCAAGCCCAGCACATTGCTTCCTTTGACCACTTCAACCGGATCATACCAGCCATAGATCGAAAGGTCCTTCAAAACCTTTACCTGGTCAGATGTGTTGCCCAGCATGGTCATCAGGAGAAAGGCTATGGGCACACCGGCCCCAAAGCCCAGGGACAGCCTGGACTCATTGAACAGGCAGGAGAAAAAGAAGGCTGTCATCATGACCGACATGTTGACCAGCATAGTGGTGACATTGAGCTTCAAATATGCGTATATATCAAGCAGGCCGGGGAACATGGCCTCGCACATCGCAACCCCGATCCCGAAAAGCGCAGCTGACAATACAGCAAGGGACAATAGCGCATATACACCCTGTGTAATTATGATTTTTGCCCTGGAGTTCGGGGTTGAAAGCAGATATGCCATCGAACCGTTGTCCACCGCTTTTGCCACCAGCCTGTTTCCGAGTATGATGCTGTATACCATCGGAAGGGAGGTCATCAAAAGTCCATAAAGCCAGCTTGCCAGATAAGTGGTTATATCGGTAATAGCAGTAGTAAGTCCGAAGGCCTTCAGCATATCCTCCGGTACTACATCAAGCATGGAGATCAGCTGAGCTATGTCATCGGGATTGAACATGGATATAATAACGGCGGCATACATAAACAAGACGCCAAAGAAGATAAAAAGCAGGAGCCAGTTCTTTTTTAGTGTAGCCTTGAACAATGCAACGGACATCATCTCTCCCCCTCCCTGCTATAGTAATGCATGAACACATCTTCAAGGGTCTGGGCCTTTACATCCAGGTCCATAACAGCAAACCCTGCTATTGTTTTGATGAAGCGGTCCGCCTCCTGAGCTATTATGAAAACCTCCACGACGTCTTCTCCTATGACTGAAGCTTCAAAGCCCACGGCTTTCAGATCTTGCGCCATAGCCCCAGCCTCTTTTGTCCTTATCACATAGCCCTTGCGCTGGGAAGCCTTCAGTGTCTGCACGTCGGACTGCTCTACGATGCGCCCGTCCTTGATTATAAGTACATTGTCGCAGGTCTTTTCGACTTCTTCGAATATATGGCTGGACATCAGGATGGTCTTGCCCCTCTGCTTCTCAGACAGCACCAGCTCTACAAAACGGTTTTGCATCAGCGGGTCGAGGCCGCTTGTAGGCTCGTCGAGCACCAGGACCTGGGGGTCATGCATAAAAGCAGCCACTATGCCCAGCTTCTGCTTCATTCCCTTGGAAAACCTCTTGATTTTCCCTTTCGGATTGAGCTCAAACATCTCCAGCAGCTGGTTTTGCAGCTTCGTATCCTTGGTGCCCCGCATGTCATGCATAAACTTTAGAAACTCGACCCCGCTCATGCTGTCAGGGAAAGCGATCTCACCGGGTATGTAGCCAAGGAATCTTTGGATCTCCGGAGCCTTGGACCAGCAGTCAAGCCCGTTTATGGACGCAGAGCCCCTGTCCGGATACATAAAGCCCATGAGAGCCCTTATGGTCGTGGTCTTGCCTGCCCCGTTCGGGCCCAGGTAGCCCATGATCTCGCCCTGTTTGACCGTAAAGCTAACATCGAAGATGCCTTTGCCGCTTGGGTAGGTCAAAGTCAGGTTTTTAACTTCTATCACTTGTCTCTCCCTCCTGTCATCTTACTGCCTGCTCAATAAAGTTTGATCTTATATATACTAACCCTGCATCTCAGGCTTTTTAGTTTTCTTCCTGCCATCGACCGGGATATCGAAGCCGTCTAAGACCTCGCCTTCTGACAATATCAAGGCAACTATCAGGATAATTATATACAAGGCTGCTATAAAGGACAGAAAAACCACAGAGGCTTTTGACTTGGTTTCAAGTATATGATTAAGGATGATGTTACCCCTTGATTGCAGAGATCATGTATAATTAAGTTCGCAAAATAAAAGAAGGAAAAACCATCGGTCACTCCGAATTTGGTAAGTGACGAGCAAACCAAGGAGGAGTGAAAAACCGATGGCTTACTCTAATAATAAACTAAATTTAGAAAAAATGCTATTGCAATTTTTAGCGGAAGAAGATCCGATGCTCTCTATGCTCAAATGGCTATGTGAGCA
>JAKORJ010000081.1 GCA_029777885.1 Bacillota bacterium
ATCAGAATCAGGGTATTGTCCAATGCGGAAAAAGCCGTCAGGCTCCTGAGGGAGCAGCCCCGGATAGAGAATATCACAGGCGAAGCCAATATGCTGGAGCTTGAGTATACAGGCAGCGAGGAGGAAATGAGCGGACTTTTAAGGCTGCTTGTGACCGAGGGCATTCCAGTTGTCTCCTTTACTAAGGCTGAGGGCAATATTGAAAAAGTGTTCATGGAGGTGACCAAGGGTGAGGATGAGGTTTTACAATAACCCCGTTTTATCCAGCGAGCTTAAGATCAGGATGAGGGGCTGGAAGACGGCAGTAGGCATAATATCCTATCTTGGCGTGATGGTGTTCATCGCCTTCCTGTATTATATCACCTTTATCCAGAGCTCCCTGGCCTGGAACAGGACGGTCAATGCAAACCAGCAGGCAGGCATATCGATATACACTATGCTGGCTGTACTGCAGTTCATCCTGATATTGCTGGTAACGCCCGCCCAGACCGCGGGCACGATCAGCAGCGAGCGGGAGAAGCAGACCCTGGACCTGCTATTATGCACCCAGCTTTCACCCTTTGGCATCATTGTCGGAAAGCTGCTGTCGTCCATGTCCCATATGCTCCTGCTTATAATATCCTCTATACCGTTGTTCAGCATAATATTCCTGTTCGGCGGGGTCACACCGGGCGATATGATCATGCTCTTCTCGTTTTATATAATAACGGCAATCGCGGTGGGTTCAATCGGCATATTCTTCTCAACCATGTTCAAGAAAACCGTAACTGCGACGGTTGTGACGTATCTGACCATGTTTGCCCTGGGTCTTGTAAGCGTGATCCTGAGTGCATATCTGATGAGTATTTACTATTTGCAGGGGGGAAGTGCATCATATGTACCCTTTCCTCTGTATATCAACCCTGCGGCAGGCCTGGCCAATATCCTCCAAAACCAGATATCCGGCGGAGGTGGCGGTATCCTTGGCCTGGGGACGGGCTATCAGAACAGCTTCTGGATTTACAATTCCATAACGATGCTGGTGATCGCAGGCCTGCTGCTGGCCGCCAGTATCATAAGGGTCAATCCGGTGTACAGGTTCCTCGGCAGGAGGCGGAAAAGCAGCCAGCTTCCGTGACGGATGAGGGATTCTGATCATAAGGTGTTACTTATCCTGGATTAAAGGAGGGTTCCAGATGGATAGGCAGCTAAACAGCGAATTGAAGAAGGCCATGGGACCTGCAATAAGAAGGATCACGGCGAGGCACCTGCTTAAATACGGTGCTGCCGGGCTGGCACTTGCGTTGGGACTTGCAGCCATAGCCCATGCCGTGTCATTTTTTGTCCCGTACGAAGGTGCATGGACCATAAGTGTTGCTGCCATGCCCCTTGTTTTGGTATTTCTTGCAGCAGGCTGGCTGACACGGCCTACCATATATGATGCAGCCAGGGCAGTTGACAGGCTTGGTCTGCAGGAAAAGGCAACGACCGCCCTGGAGTTGTCCGGCAGGGACGACGCCTTTGCCATCATCCAGCGCCGGGATGCCATAGACAGCCTGAAAAGGCTTGATCCCAGGAAGATATCCATCAATATACCGAAGTATTTCTATTATGTTATTGCCCTCCTGGTGCTTTCGATAGGTGTCCTCAGCATGGTCCCCAACCCTATGGATACTGTGATCGAGCGCAGGAAGCAGGTGCAAGACCAGCTGGAGGATGAGCTGGATAAGCTGGTCGATGCCGTTGAGGAGAGAGCTCAGGAGGATGGCCTGACCAACGAACAGAAGCAGGCCTTGCTCGAAGAGATCAAGGAGCTTTCCGAAAAGCTTAAAGGGATAAAGGACTACAAGGAAGCCCTCAAGGAGGTCAGCAAAACGGAGGAGGAGTTAAACTCCCTCCTCAAGGATATAGCAGGTGAAAAGCTAAACGAGCTGGCAAACGAATTGGCAGGCCATGAAATAACCAAGTCCCTGGCAGATGCCCTCAAGAGCCTGGACCCGGGTAAAATCCAGGAAGCCCTGGATGAGCTCAAGGAGGTGCTGGCAGACGAGACTGAGGGCGAGGAAGCAGGCAAAACCAAGGGTGAGGAGGCAGCAGAAAAGCTAAAGGATGCCCTTGGAAAGGTCGCCCAAAATTTGCCTTCGGGGAGCATAAAGGAAGGCCTGGTGAACATAGTAGAGGACCTTGAGACCGGGGAAAGCACGGATGAGGCCTTGGAGAGCCTGAAAGACCTGCTTGAGAACCGGGCCGGTACAAAAAACACCTCGGGTGAAGTCAAGTATGCCATGCAGAAGATACGCAAGAAGCTGTCCGATGAGATAGGCAGCGGCGAGCAAATCGCCGGCAGGGACCAGGATTCGGGCAAGCCCGGCAATGAAGGTGGTCAAGGCGGCGATAAAGAGGGCAATGAGGGAAAAAACAACGGCAATAGCGATAATAACGGAGAAGGGAACCAGTCCGGCGAAAACGGCCAGAACGGACAAGGCGGCCAGAATGGTAATAGCAATCAGTCCGGCCAGAACGGACAAGGCGGCCAGAACGGCAGCGGCAACCAATCCGGAAACAACGGCCAGAACGGGGGCGGTATCGGTACCGGGAGCAATGGCATTGAGCATATATATGATCCGGACCGCCTGGGCGATGGCGGAGAAATATCCCATGTCCCCGGCCAAAACACCGGCAAGGGCGACAATGAGCAAAATGAAAACAGCGGCATAGGCAACCTTGACGGATATATACCATACAAACAGGTCATCGGCCAATACGAATCCGAGGCAATAAACAGCGTGGAACGGCGGGCGCTTCCCAAAAGCATAGAAGCCATCGTCAGGGAATACTTTGCCTCTTTGGATGATTAACGGAGGTTATGATGGAACAAAGGATACAAGGCTTTAAAGATACGGTCCTGTCGATCGAGCAGGAGATCTCAAAAGAAATGATCGGAGTGAAAGGCATAATCAGGCACGTGCTCATTGCCGTTATATCGGGCGGCAACGTGCTCCTTGAAGGCGTGCCAGGGCTTGGCAAGACCAGGCTGGTAAAGACCCTTGCCAATGTCCTGGACCTTGAATTCAAGCGTATACAGTTCACCCCCGACCTGATGCCTGCTGATATAATAGGCACCAACATATTGGTAAAGGACGAACAGGGCAACAGCGTTTTCAAATTCCAGCCGGGGCCCGTATTCAGCAATCTGGTCCTGGCTGACGAGATCAACCGGGCCACGCCAAAGACCCAAAGCGCGCTATTGGAGGTCATGCAGGAGCATGCGGTCACTGCAGCAGGGGTCACCAGGCGGGTGCCCGAGCCCTATTTTGTGCTGGCGACCCAGAACCCCCTGGAGCAGGAGGGCACCTACCCCCTGCCGGAGGCCCAGCTTGACCGGTTCATGTTCAAGCTGCTCATAGACTTCCCCACCCTGGAGGAGTTGGGAGCCATAGTTGACCTGACCACAGGGAAGGAGCAGCAAAAGGCCGGCAAGGTCGCGGATGCGGGCCTGCTGCTGGAGCTTAGGGACATTGCTATGGAGGTGCCCATCGCCAAGCCGGTCATGGATTATGCCCTCAGGCTGGTCATGAACACCCATCCCGGCAAGGACACGACTCCGGAGGCCGTCAATACCTATGTACGGTATGGCTCCAGCCCCAGGGGCGCTCAGGCCCTGATCCAGGGCGCCAGGGTCAGGGCATTGATGGAGGGCAGGTTCAATGTGTCCTTCGATGACATACGCAACATAGCCTATCCGGCCCTGCGCCATCGTGTATTCTTAAGCTATCAGGCTGTCTCCGAGGGCAAGAGCCCCGATGATATCATTAGCGAGATCATCAGGGTCACGAATGAGTAGCCAGTCGGAGGGCAAGCCGGAAAGGAGCCCGGATTTCAGGGTCAGGGGTTGCAGATGAAAGCATTTGATGATGATTTTCTAAGCAAGCTGGAAAGAATAAGGCTCAACAGTAAAAAGGCGGTGGCCGGCGCTACGGGCGGCAACCGGAGGTCGAAGGCCAAGGGCAGCTCGATTGAGTTTTCCGATTTTCGCGAATATACGACCGGTGATGACTACAGGTCCATAGACTGGAACGCCTATGCGAGGTTCGAAAAGCTTTTTGTGAAGCTCTATATGGAGGAGAGGGAAACCAATATCACTGTCCTGTTGGACACAAGCGCTTCCATGGGGAAGACCCATCCGGAGAAAGGCATAGCTGCAAAGCGGCTGGCTGCTGTTTTTGTATATGCAGCCCTTGCCGGCTATGATAGGGTTGGCATTGCCGCCATCAGCAGCAGGGGCATTGAGCACCTGCCATATTTCTCGGGAAAAGCAGGGCTTGCCCGGGCTCTTGCTTTCCTGGAAGGGCTGGAGTTTGAAGCCAGTACGAGCCTGAAAAGCAGTATTACCGCCTGCACCAACCTGTACGGCAGAAAAGGGGTAACCATACTGATATCGGACCTGTTTTCAGGCGACAGTTACAAGGATGCCCTCAAGTGGCTGAAGTACCAGCAGCAGGAAGTGGTGCTGGTGCAGGTATTGGCTCGGGATGAGCTCACCCCCCGGTGGACAGGCCCCGTAAGGCTCATAGATTCCGAGACAGGCCGGGATGTCCAGGTGGAGCTGTCACCAAGGGCACTGAGCCTGTATCAAAAAGCCCTGGATGCATTCCTTGATGATATCCAGGCCTTTTGCACCAACATGGAAATATCCTATTGCCTGATCCCAAGCGATCTATCCATTGATGAAATCATATTCGGCAGCCTGTTTAAGGCCGGCATCATATCCTGAGGAGGGCTGCACTTGTCTTTTCTTAATCCATGGGGATTGACAGCAGCTCTGTTGATTGTCCCCGTTATACTTCTGTATATACTCAAACAACAATATACCGATGTGCAGATACCCAGCACCATGCTCTGGCAGCAGGTGCACAGGGACCTAAGAGCGGTCAGACCCTGGCAGCGGCTGAGGACCCACATCCTACTCCTGCTGCAGCTTCTGGCTGTTTTGCTGTTTGCCCTGTCCCTGGCCAGGCCGGTGTTTGTGAGCAGGGTCGGGGGCGTCCATTACATCGCCGTGGTCGATTCATCAGCCAGGATGCAGGCGGTGGATGTAAAGCCATCAAGGATGGAGGCTGCAAAACGGGGCCTTCTTGACCTGATCTCGGGCATGAGTCAAAACGATACCATGACGATCATCCAGGCAGGCATAGAACCTTATGTCGCCATAAATCAGACCGGCGACAAGGCAATGCTCAGAAGCGCAGCCCAGGAGCTGTCGGCATTGAACTCCAGGTCCGATCTGGACAAGGCCCTGCAGCTCGCTACCGCCATAGCCGGTGACGGCGAAAACGGTGCGATACACGTTTTCACAGATACAGGGGGGCAGTACGGGGACGAGGTGAAGGTGCACCTGTTTGGTGGCAGGGGCAACAACGTGGCTGTTGCCAACGTCAGCGCCGGCAAGCAGGACGATGGCGTCATTGCGCTGACAAGCATCGTCAATTACGGCCCGGAGGTAAGGCTCAACATAGAGCTCAAGGTGGACGGATATGTCTACAGCATAAAGGAGATATCCCTGCCGGAGGGAGGGCAGGAGAACATATACTGGACCGGTATACCGGAAGATGCCACAACAATAGAAGCCACAATAACCGAGAAGGACGACCTTACGATCGACAACTCCGGCTTCGCGGTGGTGGAGGAGGATAACCGCATCAGCGCCCTTTTGGTCACTGACCGCAATGTCTTCATTGAGAAAGCCATAGGACTGCGCACAGACATAGAGCTGTATAAGACTAACCCTGGCGAGGAGCCCGCCGGCCAGGACTTCCTCCTGTATATCTATGACGGCTATACGCCTGGTGAGCTTCCCAGAGCCCATATGCTGTTCATCAATCCCCCTGAGGGCTCTATTTCTGGTCTGGCTTCAAATGAAACATTCGTTCCGGGCAAGGTAAGGAAGCACGCCAATACCTTGTACGAGGACCTTATACAATATGCTGAGCCCGGGGAGTACCAGATAGCCAAGTCCAGGAGGCTCAATGTTCCCGCAGGCTTTGACGTGCTGCTGGAGGACGCGAACGGGGAGCCTTTACTGATCGCCGGTGAAACCGACGGCAGGAAGATAGCGGTCTTCGGGTTTTCGCTGCACGATTCAAACCTGCCCATGAAGGCTGACTTCCCGATCCTCATGCAAAGCCTGATAAGCTGGATGCTGCCGCCGTCAGGCAACGACCTCACCCACGTTTATGCCGGGGAAGCCCTGGAACTTGAGCCCTTGCCGGATTCGGAAGCGATCGAGGTCATTGCGCCCTCGGGCAGGAAATATGAGTTCGACGCATATCCAAAACCTGTGTTCTATGATACCTATGAAACTGGCATCTATGAGGTGGTCCAGGCTGCAGGGGGCAAGACCTACCGGTCATATTTTGCGGTATCGGTACAGACCGGTCATGTTTCAAATCTCAAAGGCAGTATGGACGGGCAGCCCGGCGGGGGTCCAGGCCGCACAGCAGCCATCGGTTACCGGCAGGAGGACCTGTGGACATATGCAGGCCTTGCCCTTGTTCTTCTATTGCTGACGGAATGGTGGGTGTATCACAATGATATTTAGCTTCAAAAACCCGCTGCTGCTGCTCTTGCTCCTGCCATGTGCGGGTTTTACGGCCGTTATCTACCTGAAATACAAAAAATACAGGCTATACAAGGGTTTCATGCCTGCTGCCGTCAGGCTTCTGATACTCCTTATGCTGATATTGTCCATAGCCGGCATGGAGCTAAAGACCCTGGTGGACGATGTGGAGCTTATCTTTGTAGCTGACCTGTCCGACAGCACATTGAGCACCAGGGAGGATATCCTTGACTTCATACGGGATTCTCTAAGGATCCTGCCCGACAATTATAAAACCGGTATTGTAGGGTTTGGCGGCGACGCCCAGGTAGAGCATATGCTCACGGACTTCCGGGGCTTCAGTGATTTCCACATAACCCCGAATACAAGCTTGACCAATATCGATGCTGCCCTCCAAAGGGCGGAAGCCCTCTTTTCCTCTGCGAGCCGGAAGCGCATAGTGCTGCTGACCGACGGGAGCGAAAATGCGGGAGACGGCATGATGCGGGCCAAGATCCTTAGGCAGCACGGCATCAGGGTAGACGGCGTGCTCCTCGAGACCCGGCCACCTGCCGAGGTCCAGCTTTCCGACCTGAGGATCCCTGCGTCCCTGTACCAGGGCGAGTCCTATGGGGTCAGGGTAGTGATAGACTCAACAGTTGAAACGAGGGGCACCCTCAAGCTCTTCGCCGACAGGACGGTCGTCGGCATGCAGACAATAGAACTGCAAAAGGGAACCAATGTCTTTGTTTTTGATGAAAAGGCGGTCCAAATCGGCACCATAGTCTATGAGGCTGAGCTTGAAGCGGCGGATGATACCTTCCGCCAGAACAACAGGATGTCCGCCTTCACCAGGATCAAGGGCCCGGCCCAGGTGGCCATAGTAGAGGGCACGGAGGGCGAAGGCAGGGAGCTTGCAAAGATCCTGGAGGCAGGGGGCTTCAGATACAAGGTTTTCACGCCCAATACCATGCCTGAGGACCTTGAAGAGCTGGTCAAATATGATGCCGTGATCCTGGCCAACGTGGATTATGAAAAGCTCCGCGAGGACAAGGCCAAAATGCTGGATACCTATGTCAAATCCCTGGGCAAGGGCCTCTTGACCACAGGGGGCGACAGCAGCTATATCCTTGGTGGATACCTGGGCACCCCTCTCGAGAAGCTCCTGCCCGTTGAGATGGAGCTTAAAAACAAGGAGGAAAACCCGTCCCTGGCCCTCCTTCTGGTCATTGACAAGTCCGGCAGCATGTCCGGCGACCAGTTCGGGATATCCAAGATGGATCTTGCCAAGGAAGCAGCCATCAGGTCCCTGGAGGTACTGAGGGAGACGGACTATATTGGCATAGTAGCCTTCGATTCCATGGCCTATTGGGTAGTCGATACCCAAAAGGCAAAGGACAAGGATAGTATTGGTAAACGTATCGCTACGATGGCTCCCGGCGGCGGCACAAACCTGTCGCCCGGCCTTCAGTTTGCCCTGGCCTCGCTCAGCAAGGTGGATGCTGCCTTCAAGCATGTCATCGTGCTGACTGACGGGCAGACGGAACAGGGCAATATTACCGGATTGATCAGGCAGATGACTGAAGAGGATATCACCATATCAGCCGTGGCTGTGGGCGATGATGCGGATACCAGGCTGATGCAGCGCATCGCTGAGCTTGGCAACGGCAGGTATTACTTTACGAATGACTTTGCCAGCATCCCAAAGATATTCACAAAGGAAACCTACCTGGCGAAGCGCGACTATATAAACAATGAAACCTTTTATCCGAAGGTCGCAGGTTATTCGCCCATACTGCAGAACATAACGGCCATTCCGCCGCTCCATGGCTACATAGCGGCCACACCCAAGGCCGGTGCGGAGGTGGTCCTGCAGAGCAGCAAGGACGACCCTGTGCTTGCGAGCTGGACCTACGGGCTTGGAAAGGTAGCCTCCTGGATGAGCGATACCACCGGGATCTGGACGGAGGACTGGATGACCTGGTCAGGGTCTGCGGATTTCTGGCTCAATACCCTGTCCTATATACTTCCCGGCGAGAGCACCGGCTCTGCGGGCCTGGAGGTGGAGCGGGACGGTAGCCTGGCAAGGATAAGCCTGACCACCAATGAAGGCCTGGGAATAGGCGGCGATTCAAAAGCGGTCATAGTCGACCCTGAGGGCAATGAAAGGACTGTTGCACTAAATCCCTTAAAACCCGGCTATCATCAGGGAAGCTTTCAACTGGACAAAACGGGTGTATACCTGATCCGGGTGGAACAAAACAGCAGTGGGGTCACAAGCGTCATCGAAACAGGCCTGAATTATCCCTACTCGCCTGAATATGATATGCGGTTGACATCGTCAAAAGCCGTGCTGGAGCACATAGTGAACCAGACCGACGGAAGGATAGTCAGGGAAGCTGAGGAATTGCTTCAATATGAAGAACCGCCTGTGTGGAAGCATACCGAGATATGGCCTTACCTGCTGGCGGCAGCGCTTATAATATTCATCTATGACATAGCAGCCAGGAAGCTGGAGATAGGCAGGATAGCAGGAAAAATGGCCCGGCGTACCAAAGACCGGCTGGTCAGGCTATTTGGAGCCATTAGCCGGTATGTTGTAAATAGTTGGGCAAACAGGAGTGCAAACATAGGAGAAAACAGCCCGCAACCTGATAGAAAAACGTCCGAAGCCGAACAGCCGGCCCTCACCTCAGAAGGAGAGGACCGGTCCAAAACAGACGAAAAAGGGAGCATCAAGGATGCCCCCGGCAGTGACGATTTTACCAGTGAATTGTTGAAAGCAAGGAGAAAAAGCAAAATAAAAGGGTAACTCAGCGCGAGATCTTCCTGCACTCAAGATAGAACCTTTTTTCATTGGCCTCGCCCATGGAGAAGGTTTTCCGGGGAAGTATCCCGTCCAAAATCACGGTCCTGAAAAGCTCGCGCTTTTCCATGGCAGGCAGGAGAAAGCCCAGGTTTCCCGGTTTTCCAGACAGGCTGAAGGTTTCCTTGTCGCCGTGGATATAATCGATCCGGGCCTCAGGATGCTCTGCCAGGTATTTATCCAGAAAGGGTTGGAGGGTGCCGACTTCCAGGTTGCTTTTCTGATTGGTTATTTTGAACAGGCCATGACTGTCCAGGTATGCAAACCTGATCAGCTGGCCTTTAAAATTTTGCTTAAGTTCAGCCAGCCTTTCTGCTGCAGCTGCTTCAGAGCCTATTATTTCATAATCGGCATCCATGCCTGCAACAAGCAGGTAGTCCCTGAATCCATCGAGCACCGCTTCGGGGTCGACATTGAACAAAACCCTGTGTATGGGTTCAAATGCAAGCCCCTCATCGTGGACGTTGACCAGCTCCACCAGGGCATAGCGGGCCGGGTGGTCCTTTTGCTCTTCAGGCGAAAGTGCAGCCTTGAGCTCCTCCCAGCAGGCCTTGGCCGTGGCCAGTGAATGGTTGCCGTCGCCCACCGCAAAGACCACTACCGGCCTGTTCTCAGTCAAATCGTACTTCCTGCGGAAATGCTCCGGATCGGTAAGTATCTTCAGGGCGGAGAATATCTTCTCTATGGACGGCCCATCATCCACCAAGTACCCGGCTATATGGCCGCCTCCTTGCATCAGCTCAAAATCATAGAGCTTTTCCCTGGCTGCTTTTCCTTCGGAGAGGGGCTCTATAACTGTCCTGCCGGGGTCGTCGATCAGGACCATGACATGGGGGACCTCCAATGGGGCCCCTTTTCTTATGCGTATCCGCGGAGGCAGCCTGTCGACCACGGTCCCTTCAGTAGCCCTTATAAGGGTGGATGCACCTGGGTTGTAATCGTACATCTCCAGGTCGATGGCAGCTATCAGCCCTTTTCGAAGACGGCCTTCGGAGGTCTTACGTTCCACATATATAAAGCCCGGGGGCAGGGCTTTCAGTATACCCTGGCCCATATACCTTCTCATGGCAGAAGCTATGCTGCGTATCCTTTTTTCCATGTCACCCGAGTCGAGCCATGCCTCAGGGTATATGAGATGCAATGTGGAAGGAGCATCTCCGACCAGCCCGGCGACGCTGTCCCAGTAGCCTGAGTCGGAGGTATACTGGTCACAGGCTATCACTGACCATTTATGAAGATCGATATCTATATCGGGGAGCATTATCTCAGGGACCCTGATTCCTATACCTTCCTGCAATTTCACTGCCTCCTTGGGCCGTATGCTTCCGCTTCCGGCTGGCAGAAGCCCGGTAATAAAGAAATGTCTGTATATGCCAGTATATTTTATCATACTGTAATACAGGTGGAAAGCAAAAAAAGGGTCAAGGCAGCGTGACAGGCTGTATTGCATCAGTTTGGCAATATAGTATAATATAAGCAGAAAAAAGAGGTGAGCATGGATGAGAGCTGTCGATGTAATCATCAAAAAACGCAACGGCAATGCCCTCAGCAGGGAGGAAATAGAGTTTTTTATCAACGGGTACGTCAACGGGGACATACCTGATTATCAGGCGTCAGCCCTGCTCATGGCCATATTTTTAAAAGGCATGGACAGCCGGGAGACAGCGGACCTGACCCTGGCCATGGTGAATTCCGGTGAAAGGGTGGACCTGTCAGCCATAAAGGGCATCAAGGTCGACAAGCACAGTACGGGTGGCGTAGGAGATACCACGACCCTGATCGTCGCGCCCCTGGTGGCAGCCTGCAATGTGCCTGTAGCCAAGATGTCCGGCCGAGGGCTGGGGCATACGGGGGGCACACTGGATAAGCTTGAGTCCATCCCAGGCTTCAGAGTCGAGCTAACCCGGGATGAGTTCATAGCAGCCGTACAGGCAGTGGGACTGGCTGTCATAAGCCAGAGCAAGGGCCTGGTCCCGGCGGACAAGATGCTGTATGCCCTGAGGGATGTGACAGGCACCGTACCGAGCATGCCACTTATTGCCAGCAGCATCATGAGCAAAAAAATCGCATCCGGCGCAGATGCGATCGTGCTGGATGTCAAGACCGGCAGCGGTGCCTTTATGTCAACGGTGGAGGATTCCTTTGCCCTGGCCCGTGAGATGGTCAACATCGGTGAAAGGCTTGGTATCAGGACGACAGCCCTCGTTACCGATATGGATCAGCCGCTGGGCATGGCTGTGGGCAACGCCCTTGAGGTCAAGGAAGCGATAGAGGTCCTGAGGGGAGAGATAACGGGTCCCCTTGCAGACGTGTCCCTGACCCTGGCCGCATATATGCTGCTGACCGCCGGAGCCTGCAGGGATGTGGAGGAGGGCAGGTCCATGGCGGAGGAAGCCCTTGCCTCAGGCAGAGGCCTTAAAAAGCTTGGCGATATGATAAGGCAGCAGGGAGGAGATCCCAGGGTACTGGAGGATACAAGCCTGTTGCCTGGTGCAAGGACTGTCATCCCTGTCAAGGCCGGGCAGGATGGCTATATCTCCTCCATGGATACGGAAAAGATAGGAATCAGCTCCCTGGTCCTGGGTGCCGGAAGGACTAAAAAAGAGGATCCGATAGACCCAGGCGTAGGCCTTGTCATGCGAAAGCGGGTTGGTGACAAGGTGAGCAGGGGCGATATCCTGGCGGACTTTTATGTGAACAATGAGGCGGCGTTCCCGGAAGCTGCAGATATATTCAGGGCTGCAGTCAGGATCAGCGCCGAAAAGCCTGAAAGCCGCCCCCTTATATTCGGGGCTGTGACCAGGGACGGCATTAAGCATTTAGGTTTCAAGCCCTAGTAAGCGAACCGTTACATCTGCAGTTATACTTATACTGGCTTCCGGATATATTTCATCCCAATGATCCGCGATTTTCTTCCAGTAGGCAGGGGTCTTGGTCTGAAGGACTTTCTTTAGCTGAAGGACATCTGCACCATATTCCTCCTGCATTCTTTTGATCGTCTGGGCGCAAAAGGTTTCTATTTCCTTTTTGAATGCCTTTTCGAGCTTCTTGATGTACTCCATGTCGAGCTGCCCGTGGGTATGGATGTTGACATCCTCGGCATAGTTTCCCTCTACCTTGATTCTTATATCGAAATGCGGAACATTATTTTTTACCGAAGGCTTGATAGTGCTTTTTGCCTTTGTTATTTCAAGCACGTTCAAGCCTTCTTCCTCACCAGGGGTCTTAATTGTAAGGACCCCACCCCTGTAGAGGTTTCGCATAAGCTTGACGGCTTCCAGTTCAATCTCCGTCAGCCAGCCTACCATTTTCCCGTTTTTGATAGCTGCGCCTCCGCTGGATTTGATTTCATCCTTTATGGCCTCGACCTTGGGCAGTACAAAATCCAGGCCACTGTGTATGTTGATGATCATTTCGCCCAGATCGGTGTCGGTCGCCATACGGGAGGTTTTTTTCGCATTAAGGGGAAGCAGGGACAAGTACATAGATGCATAATCCTCGATCCTGGGTATCACATCCAGGATCCTTTTCGCTTCACCCTTACTGATATATATCTTTACCCTCCGCCGCATTTCAGGGTCCCGGACGAAAAAGTCCATGACCTTCTCAAGGCCTTGCTTAGCTATTTCATCGGATATGATTATGACCTGGAGGTGCTCATAGTACATTAAGAGGTTCGTGCGTGTGGCCATTTCCCGGTTCATGCACATGAATGAGCTGCCTATCTGGGTGATTTCCCAGGTGGAGCTGCCTTCAGAGCCTCCTCCCATCTGGCCTGAGCTTGCATTTTGAGCTCTTTTCACCATAGGCAGCTGCACTGTCATGGCATACTTTGGCTTGCCCGCATGGGTCTCCATTCTTTCCAGCGGTTCCTCTTCTTCCGGCGAAGCCTCGAATTCACTGCTGTTCTGGCCGATTGGATTCGGAGGATATGCATCGAGGGCGATTCCCAGCACATAGCCCCTCATATCGATATCGACCCGGTCCCAGCAGCCTGCAAGAGGTATGATCAGGATAACAAGGACCAGCAGCAAACGTTTCATTGTTTCGACCTCCTCCTTTTCAGCAAGGCATATCCTGTGAGCAGTGGAACGATGATCAGCGAATAGAGAGTGTAGGTCGATACCAGGATCCGGAAATAATTGAGAACCTGGATGCCATGGGGTTCCAGAAGCGAAATGATATATGCCGCTATGATCAATACGATGATCGTATACCTGTCATACTTGCGGCTGATTCCGAATAATACCGAAAAATCTCTGATCGAAATATAGAAGAACACGATCAGGCTTTCGAATACTAAGGCGATCCAGATAACGGCAGTAAATGATTCGAGCCTTTCCAGGAAGGTGGCAGGGAACTCTATGGACTTTGACAGGGTCAAGGTCGGGAATATCAGGCCTTCAAGGCTTCCAACGCTGAAGACCCCGATGCTGACAACGGTCAGCAGCACATAGAAGGCAATGGGTATCAGCAAGCCTGCGATGAACCATTTATAAGTACCCTTGGCCTGATATGTATGGCAGTAGATATAGGCTATGATTCCGAATCCCATGAAATGCCTGAAACCGGGGAAAATGCCCCTGATCACGTTGTCCATGTTCTCGAACAGCACGGGCTTCAGGCGGTCGAGGTCCACCTGCTGGAAGGATAGGAGCAGCATGGATACAACAGTAAAGACGCAAAGGGGGAATATAACGTCAGATATGCTGCCGATGACGTAAATGCCCTTGTACACCGAATAAGCGACCACGACCAGCATCAGGGCGATGATCGCATAGATCGGCGTCCTGTCCAGCAGGAACATTTTCAAAGCCTGGGCAAAAATCCGCGCTGACAATCCTGCATATAAAACAGCATATAGGGCTGTTGGGAAAAGCAACAGCCTGCCCAGAAAAGGACCGCACAGCTTAAGCTTGATCTCCGGCATATCAAGGTCAGGATGCAGGACAGCGAGCAGATAATAGATAAAGGCAAATCCAATGCTCAACAGGCCTCCGATCGCCAGGGATATCCATCCATCCTGGCGGGCTATCTTTACCATATGGTGTTGGACCATCAATATGTCAACGCCGAATATGGCACCGACCGTAATGGTCATGACCTGGACCTTGGACAGTCTCTCAACTCTCATTGGGCTTACTCCTCCCGGTGGGTGCCTGCCTTTGCGTATCCTCAGGGCGTAAGAATTCAGGCCGTCTGTGCATCGACCACAAGGGCCCCCTGATCAGGGCATCCCTTGAGTCCCTGGGTCGGAAGGGCGCGACCGGGGTAAGGTATGATAACCCGAAGCTTTTAAGAGAGCTAAAATAAGCCAGGAGAAAGAGCAAGCCCATAGCTATGCCGAAGCTGCCAAAGGTTACGGCCAGGAGGATGAAGGGGATCCTTATGATCCTGGATGCCATCGATAGGCTATAGTCGGGTATGGCAAAGGATGACAGGGCAGTGATGGAGATCACGATGACCATGATAGGACTGACGACCCCTGCCTGGACAGCAGCCTGCCCTATAACAAGGCCGCCAACTATCGATACGGTCTGACCTACCACCCGCGGCAGGCGGATACCGGCTTCCTGAAGTATTTCCAGCGTAAACTCCATCAACAGCGCTTCAAGCACGGCCGGGAAGGGAACGCCGGTCCTGGAAGCGGTTATGGAAAGCACCAGCCTGGTCGGCAGCATACCGGGGTGAAAGGAGGTCGTAGATATGTATATGGCCGGAAACAGGATCGAAATAAAAAAACAGACATATCTGGTTATGCGGATGACGCTAGCTGCCAGCCAGCTCTCAAAATAATCGTCAGGGCTTTGCATCAGGATCGGTAGCGTCACCGGGATAATAATGCCATCGGGGGCCCCTTCTATGATCATGGCTACCCGGCCTTCGTTCATAGCGGCTACGACCCTGTCCGGCCGTTCAGTTACCTGGACCAGGGGAAATATCGAGTTTGGCTTGTCGATCATGAGCTTGGACACTTCAACAGCAGTCGTTACCCTGTCGATATCAATAGCCAACAGCTTTTCTCTGATTTTGTCGATCAGGTCCTTGTGAGCGATACCCTTGATATACATGAGCACAACGTCAGCCTTTGTCCTGCGCCCCAGCTTATGGATCTCGAAGGTAAGGTTGGGATCCCTGATCCTCCTTCTTATGAGGCCTAAGTTTACGCTGAGCATTTCCACAAAGGCTTCCTGGGGGCCTTTTACTGAGGGCTCCAGATTTGGCTGGCCCACAGTCCTGCCCTTGTATTGACGAGCGCTAATAAGCAGGCCCTTCGCAAAGCCCTGTATGCAAAGGAAGGTATCCCCGGACATGATGCCAAGGACTATTTCATCAAAGGTTTCGGCCTCTTTTACTTCTGCCAGGCTCAGCATCGAGTCCTTTATAAGGTCCAGGTCGACCTTGCCGTTTTTGTCCGTGACAAAGGTCGATTCCAGGATGAGTGACTTGATGATATTGTTATTAATAATGAAATCATTTACCAGCTCGCTTATGTATATCACCGCAGCACGGGTGTTGGTGCGGCCTATCTTGAAGGTGCGGGTCTTGATATCGAAGGAGTTGTTCATTATATCCAGAAGGCGCGTAGTATTGTCACCGATATTGGCCGATAGCCTGAATTGCTTCAGGTGCTCGGTTCTGCCCTCGTATATCCTGTCTTTTTTGCTTGATGCAAGCTTTTTTAACAGGCTCAGCATGACTCACAAATCACCTCCTGATCAAATGTTAGTATTGCCTTATCTTTCTGGAGTAATGTAAAAATAAATATGCCGTTCCGATCAAATGAAATGAGCAAATTTGCAGTTTATGATATAATTTTACATATGCTCCTGTAATATCTGCTTTATCTGACCATGTGTATGCTATTCCTGTAGGGTCAAGGAGAAGTGTGCCGAAATGTTCGGGGGTTGGGAGGTACAAGCAAGGAGGCCGGTGCTGTGGATCCTGCCGGCTTATATAGCAGGCATCATGCTGTCTGCCATACTGAGGGCGGACATATTGCTGCTTTTTCTGATCATGCTAGGAACCATCCTCGCGGCGGCTTTCCTAAGGCGGGCCATGTTCCTGGTCATATTGTGCCTGGCAGGAGTGCTCGGCCTTTTGAGGGGCAACCTGTATTATTTATGGCTCGATCAGCCTACCCCGTTTTCAAACCAGGCTGTGGTGCTTGCCGGGGAAGTTTCCGGCTCGCCCCAGGCAGAGCCCGGAGAGGTCCACCTTGTATTGAAGCTCAAGTCGGTAGCGGTGAAGGGCAAATCCTATGCGGCCGATGACAGGGTACGCATCAGCGTATATCTGAATAACTGGGGAGAACCCGTTGAAGGCCAGGATACAGAGGTTATAGCCCGTTTGAAAGCAGGGGACCTGGTCGAGGCCAGGGGCACCCTGAAGGTACCGACCGGCCCGCGGAACCCCGGCGGCTTTGATTATAAAAGCTACCTTGCCCGGCGGGGCATCCGCTATATTATGACGGCTGAGCCTAAGGATATAACCCTGCTCAGGGAAGGCAGCCCCTATGCCCCTGCCAATATATTGAGCACTTTAAGGGAAAGGGCTGCCGCAGGGCTGGAGGCAGCAGTCGGCGGTGTTGAAGGTGACCTGCTCAAGGCTATGCTACTGGGCCAAAGCTGGCTGATAGACTCTAAGATAAGGGACAGCTTTTCCCGTACAGGCCTGGCCCATATACTGGCAATATCCGGGCTTCATGTGGGATTCATAGCCTTGCTGCTCAATAAGGTATCAGAGCTTCTGGGCTTAAGGAACAGGGGCGCATTCATATTCAAGACCCTGACCCTCGCATTATACTGCCTGCTGGTCGGGGCTACCGCGTCGGTGGTCAGGGCGACCATCATGGCAGTGATCCTTTATGCCGGTCAACTGCTCAGGCGAAAGCCCGACATGCTGAACAGCACGGCAGTGGCCGCGTTTGTCATCCTCCTGATAAAGCCCATGGACGTTTATGAGCCGGGCTTCCAGCTTTCCTTTGTTACCGTCGTATCTATCGCACTTTTCTACAAGGGCATCATGGAAAAAATCAGGATATTACCGGCCAAAATAGCCGCCATTTTTGCCGTCACTCTCTCTGCCCAGCTTGGCGCAATGCCCCTCATAGCATATCACTTCAATATAGTATCCCTGTCGACCCTTGCAGCCAATCCCCTGCTGATACCCCTGTTCGGTCTACTGGTCATGGCGGGCTTTATCATAATGCCTATTGGTATACTTGTGCCGGGCTTGTCCTCTTATCCGGGGTTGGCACTTAAGCTTGTATGCAGGCTATTGCTCGATATAAACGCAGCAATATCCAGCCTGCCCGGCTCCTTTATTACGGTCATATCACCTTCCATTGCTGCCATACTGGTGTTTTACCTGGTATTGTGGATCATTTCCCGGGAACGGCCGGCCTTCATACGGAAGCCTGCGATCGTCAGCGCTATGTTAGTATTGGTATTTCTAACAGGAAGCATGATATGGCATTTCGCATTGCCCAGGGACCTGGAGGTGGTGTTCCTGGATGTTGGACAGGGTGACTGTGCCTATATCAGGACCCCTGATGGCCTGGATATACTCGTAGACGGCGGCGGGAGGCCAATGACCGATACAGGAGAGGATGTAGTCATCCCCTTTTTGCTGAAAAAGGGTGTTTCCTCCCTTGACCTCGTGATCATGTCCCATTGCCATGACGACCATATAAAAGGCTTAGTCAGCGTGATCGAACGGATGAGGGTGGACTGCTTCATGGAATTTCCGCCACTCGAGCCAGGCGAATCGTATGCTGCTTTGAAGTCAGCTGTTGCCAAAAGGGTCCGTGAGACATATTGTGTAACCGGAGGCGAGGTGTTCAAGGCGGGAAGGGATCTGACCTTGAATATCCTTTATCCGAAGGATACGGTCGCCAAGGAGCTCTACGGCGGGGATGAGAACAACAATTCACTGGTCATTCGGCTCGATTACAAGGATACATCGATCCTGTTCACCGGAGACATAGAGGGGCCGGTGGAGCAATACCTTGTGAAGGGCGGCCTGCCCAGCATTGACATTCTCAAGGTGCCCCACCATGGCAGCAAGACATCGAGCACCCAGGCCTTCCTGGAAGCCTTGTCCCCCAACATAGGTGTTATACAGGTGGGCTCCAACAGCTTCGGCCATCCAAGCCCGGAGGTGCTTGAAAGGATGGAGGAGCTCGGGATCGATATATACCGGAATGACATAAACGGGGCTGTGGTATGCAGGTACAGGGACGGTAGGTGGACCATAAGCACCATGCTGCCCGGTGAGTAGATGGCTAGTAATATACATTTATATACAAAAATATATTTTATTCGATAAAATATCTGATATTGTTTGGAAATATTCTTTTTTCTATGATAAAATTGATTCCGTGTTTGAAAAACTAAGTATAAAAACATGTGTATCAAGTTTTCGCTGAAAGGAAGTATCATACATGAAAAGGTATGAAGACCGCAATTGGATGCAAAGCATGAGGGTCACCATGGACTTCAACAATATGATGTCCGATGTCATCGGTACCGAGCAGGGGATCTCCAGGGGAAGCATCGATGCCTTGAGCAGTAGGCTGCAGGAAGCCGCAAAGGCTATGGTTGAAAAACGCAAGTCCGGCAAAATGGACTGGAGGGATCTGCCTTACAACCAAAAGGAAGTCGTTGCCGACATTAAAAGAACAGCCGATGAGATAAAGGAGAGGTTCGATGCTTTCGTCGTGCTGGGCATCGGGGGATCCGCTTTGGGGCCTATTGCCGTTCAGCAGGCGCTGAACCATCTGCATTACAATGAGCTGCCAAAGGAAAAGCGGGGCGGTTATCCCAAATTCTACGTGGCGGACAACATAGACCCGGAAAGGATGCAGGCGCTGTTTGACGTGCTGGACCTGGAGAAAACCGTCTTCAATGTGATAACCAAGTCCGGCAATACATCTGAAACCATGGCCCAGTTCCTGATCATTCGTGACATGCTGCAAAGGAGGCTGGGGGAAGCTTGCAAGGATCACATAATTGCGACTACGGATGCCGAAGCCGGCAACCTGATAAGGATAGCCAGGACGGAGGGCTTCAAGACCTTCTACATCCCAAGGGGAGTGGGCGGCAGGTTTTCGGAGTTGTCACCGGTCGGCCTGCTGGCAGCAGCAGTATGCGGAATCGACATCGAAGAGCTGCTTGCCGGGGCTTCCTATGCCGATGAGGTATGCAGTGTGGATAATGTGTATAAAAACCCTGCCTATATGGCTGCGACCCTTCAATACCTGGCTATGCAGACGGGCAAGAACATATCGGTCATGATGCCCTATGCCGACTCCCTCAAATACATTGCCGACTGGTACGCCCAGCTTTGGGCTGAAAGCCTTGGGAAACGCTATGACAATAACGGCAATGAGGTCTTTGTCGGCCAGACCCCGGTAAAAGCCCTGGGCGTTACCGATCAGCACTCCCAGGTCCAGCTTTATACCGAGGGGCCCTTCGACAAGGTGGTCACCTTCCTTGGTGTGGATAAATACCGTACTACCATGGAGATCTCCAGGGGTTATGAGGATATCCCGGCTGTGTCCTTCCTTGGTGGACATACGCTGAATGAGCTCATCCATGCGGAGCAGGCCGCAACGGAATATGCCCTGCTCAAGGCAAAATGCCTGAACAGGACAATATGGCTCCCGGAGGTAAACGCCTTCACGATTGGCCAGCTCCTGTACATGCTGGAAGTCGAAACGGCCTTTGCAGGCGAGCTTTTGAATATCAACGCCTTTGACCAGCCCGGCGTGGAGGAGGGCAAAAATGCGACCTATGCCCTGCTCGGCAGGCCCGGCTATGATGAGAAAAGGGCTGAGCTTGCGGCAAGGCCTGCGAAAAAGCAGGAATATATAATCTAGTCAACACTTCCTGTATAGCTGACATATATAAAGCAGATATTCATAGAAAGAATCGAATAGACAAAAGCCAGGAATGGCAACTAACTAGGTCTGGATCCGGTATTGAACCGGGCCCGGGCCTTTTTGTTTTCCACTTGATCGTGCTTTGGAAATAAAGGTTGGCAAAGCAAAATTTAATACATTTGTGCAATATAATAGATACTTCCCTCAATATACTGTATAATATTACATAGATTTGTCATCTTACTTGATACAAATAGGAGGGTTGTATTTGAAAACCAGCATATTTAAAGCTACCTCACTGTTTTTGGTCACATTGTTTGTACTGGCTACGGCAGCTCCGCTGACGGTAAAGGCGGATACAAAAACCAAGATGCAGGAATACGTGGAAGCAATGCAGCCCGGCTGGAACCTGGGCAATTCCTTCGACGCCACGGGGGATGAGACCTCCTGGGGCAATCCGAAGACAACCAAGGAGTTGATCGATGCCATAGCTGCCCAGGGGTTTAAAAGCATAAGGATTCCTGTGACCTGGGGACACCGCATGGACAAGAACAATGTCATCAAACCGGAATTCCTGGCCCGCGTAAAAGAGGTGGTCGACTGGTCGCTGGATGCGGGGATGTATGTCATGCTCAACATGCACCACGATGCCGGTGAATGGATCATAAACATGGGGACCAATCATGACATCGTCCTTGCAAAGTTCAACGCAGCCTGGACCCAGATCGCCGACTACTTCAAGGATTACCCGGATAAGCTGATGTTTGAAGCCATAAATGAGCCCAGGTTCGATGAGGACTGGAACAAGAATAAGGATGAATACTTCGAGTATCTCCATGAGCTGAACCTATCCTTTTACAACATCGTGCGCAGTTCAGGCGGCAAAAATAAAACAAGGCCTCTGGTATTGTCATCTCTGACCTCATCACCTGCAGTCATCAGATTGCGGGAGCTTAAGAAGACCATCACCGAGCTTGATGATGACAACATCATCGCAACTGTGCACTACTACGGGTACTGGCCCTTCAGCGTGAACATCGCAGGCACTACGACCTTTGACGATCAGACCAGGGCCGATATCGAAAGTACCTTTGACAGGGTATACAACATGTTCGTCAAGGAGGGAATACCTGTAGTCATAGGCGAATACGGCCTGCTGGGCTTTGACAACGATATCGGGGCAATAGAGTACGGCGAGGTGCTCAAATACTTCGAATACCTTACCTGGTATGCCCGGCAGAAGGGTATGACCCACATGCTCTGGGACAACGGACAGCACTTTGACAGGACAAATCTTGTCTGGCGCGACAAGGCAAAGCACGACATAATAATGCAGAGCTTAAAAGGGCGTTCATCCACGGCGGCTTCGGATCTTGTATTCATCAAGAAGGGTATGGAACTTAAAGATGTAGAGGTTCCCCTGAATCTGAACGGGAATAACTTCAAGGGTCTCAGGCTGGGTGATGAAGCCCTGTCGGAGGGACAGGACTACAGCCTGATTGATGAAAAGCTGGTCATAAAGAAGGAGCTGCTTGAGCGGGTCCTGACCGACCAGTGCGGTGTGAACGGGACCCTGTACTGCATGTTCTCTGCCGGCCCTGACTGGAAGATAGATATCATCCAGTATGACACGCCCTTTATGAAGAGCGTGAAGCGCACGACGGATTCCTTCATGATACCGACCCAGTTCAATGGGGATCGGCTGAAGACGATGGAGGCGGTCTATGTGAAGGGCGGCATTGCAGGACCTCAGAACTGGACCAGCTTCAAGGAGTTCAGTGTAGCCTTCCGTCCCCAATACGGCATGAACACGATACACTTAACCAAAGATTTCTTCAAAGAAGTCAGGGATGCCGAGGTCCGGCTCAAATTCCATTTCTGGAGCGGTGAAATAGTCGAGTACACGATTTCAAAAAGCGGATCATGGGTAACGGGCACATCCTCTCAGGAAGAGCCGATCGAGACCGAAGAGCCTTCCACAACAGCCTCGCCCGAGCCGACGGGAAGCGAGGAGCCCCAAGAGACCGATGCAGATCCGGCAAGCAACGAAGGTCAGCCTGATGGTGGTCGGCTACCTGTAGGCGTGATCATTGCCCTTGTCCTGGGCGGAGCGGCGATCATCGTGACCGGTGTATGGTATTATCTCAGTCAAGCGAAAAAAGCAGACTGATTTAGTCTTACAGGTGAGGTGGTCAAGCGATGCAGTATATTAAAGCCGATGATGAAAGAGCATTCCTACCAACGGCAGATAACGTTAAAACCTTAGGCCGCACATATCTGCATGATGGCAGCCTTTGGCTGGCCTATTCGGCATCCGGGGCCGAATTCGAATTCACCGGCACGAAATGCAGCATCACATTCATAGGGGACGACATGGCGGTGAAAGAGGAAGCTGAGCACCATGCCAGGATAGCCGTATTTGTGAACAACAAGCTTGTAGTGGATGACCTGGTCGACGCCGCTGAGAAAACCTATTGCGTGCTGGACAGCAATACAGAGGAGCATGCGGTCGTCCGGATCATAAAGCTGTCCGAAACCACGGATTCGACCGTAGGGATAAAGCATGTACGCATTTTAGGTTCAGGAATCAGGCCCACACCGGAGAAGGCTCTGAAGATCGAATTCATAGGCGATTCCATAACCTGCGGATACGGGGTGGAGGACGATTTGAGCGGCACCTATTCGACCTCCAACGAAAACGCAGCCAAGGCCTATGCCTATCTGACCGCGCAAGCCCTGGATGCGGACCACAGCCTGGTCTCCATCAGCGGTTACGGGGTCATATCAGGCTATACTTCCAATGGGGTGAAAAACGAGGCCGGACTCATCATGCCCTACTATGACAAGCTGGGCATGTCCTATGGAAGGTTTGCAGGCAGCATTACGCCCGCTGCGCTCAAGTGGGATTTCAACCGGTTCGTACCCGATATCATAGTCATCAACCTTGGCACCAACGATTCCAGCTATTGCGGAAGCGACATTGAGCGGTGCAGGGAGTTCAGGGACGGCTATGTGAAGCTTCTGGAACTGGTCAGGAAATGCAATCCGGGCGCGTTTGTAGTATGCACCCTCGGTATAATGGGGGCTTCACTGTTCCCTTATATAGAGGAGGCAGTTGCGGCTTACAAGGCAAGTACCCGGGATTTTAGGATCACTACCATGAGGTTTGAGGAGCAGTCTCCGGAAGACGGGTATGCCGTTGACTACCACCCGTCAGAAGTCACCCATGCCAAGGCTGCAGCCAGGCTGACCCGGTATTTGCAGGAGCTTATGAAGTCGGACGCTTATAAAAATGATATCTGATGATACTGGTTTAATTACAGGGTGCATCATGGGTTTTTGCATATAGAATTAGCGACTATTAGAGGAAAAGGGGTATGAATGTATGAAAAACCACCTAACACGAATGGTTTTGGCCTGTTTGCTGTTATCATTGCTGTTGACAGGCCTGCTTGTCGGTTGCAGCAGGGGAACAGGCAATGAATCAACGCCATCTCCGTCTGCAGGGGAGACCCCCGGCCCGACGGGTGGCGAATCGCCTGAACCGACCGAGCCTGCACCATCGCCTACACCGACCCTTGGGCCTGAATTTACTATTCCGGATGTGAATTTCCAGCAATACAACATACCTGACAACGAGGCCATTGCCTTTGTAAGGGACATGAAAATCGGCTGGAACCTTGGGAACACCTTTGATGCCGTGAATTGCGACTGGCTCAATAACGAGCTGGATTATGAGTCGGCCTGGGCTGGGGTGAAGACAACGGAGGCAATGATCAAGGCAGTGAAGGATGCTGGTTTCAATACAGTTCGCATCCCGGTATCCTGGCACAATCACGTGACCGGAGAGGACCATACGATCAGCGAGCAGTGGCTTGACAGGGTCCAGGAGATAGTTGACTATGTAGTCAACAACGGGATGTATGTGATCATTAACATCCATCATGATATGGACAAGAATTACATATATACCTCCAGCGAGTACCTGGATCAGTCCCTCCACTATGTGAGGAGGATCTGGACCCAGGTGGCTGAAAGGTTCAAGGACTACGATGAAAAGATGATATTTGAAGCAATGAATGAGCCCCGCATGGTAGGCTCTCAGTATGAATGGTGGCTGGATGAAAACAAGGATGTCTGCAAGGATGCGGTCGAAACACTGAACAAGCTCAACCAGGCCTTTGTAGACGTCGTTCGGGCCTCAGGCGGCAATAATGCCAGCCGGTACCTTATGGTGCCCGGATATGCTGCGTCATACAGCGGAGCCCTGAACTCCGGCTTTGCCCTGCCAAAGGATACGGTACAGAATAAGCTGATCGTTTCAGTGCATGCCTATACGCCCTACAACTTTGCCCTTGAAGCTGGCGGCGTGAACCAGTTCAATATAAACAGCTCCGGCAGCACCGGGGAGATAAGCAACTTCATGGACCGGCTGTACAACAAGTTCATAGCAAATGGTGTGCCGGTCATAATTGGAGAGTTCGGCGCCAGGAACAAGAACAACAATACCCAGGACAGGATCGACTTCGCTACCTACTATGTAGCGGCAGCAAGGGCTAGGGGGATCACCTGCATCTGGTGGGACAACAATGCCTTTACCGGCAATGGCGAGCTGTTCGGGCTCTTCAACAGGAAGACCATGAATTGGCCCTATCCGGAAATAGTTGAAGGTATGATGAAATACGCCCACTAATTAATAATGGCCGGATACAGTCATAATGCGACAAGATAATTTGCTTAGAAATTCAGTAAGCAAATAAATGCAAAAAGCATGGGGTCTGCATTGATAGGCAGGCCCCCTTGCTTTGCTAAGAAATCTATGCTTGCTCTAATAACAGTGTTATCACATATGAAAGCCGCCATATGAGAAAACCATGCTCAGCTCATCAACCTGATATAGCTCTGAAAGCATATTTACTCAGTAATTTAAGCTTTTCTCACAAACTTATGGATGTAGAAGCTCAAAAACCTTGTGTATAGGTAATCGTATATGTAGAACACCAGTATAGCAGGCAGGATCAGATAATATAGGGGGATCGCGGATACGATGACAATGGCGAAGAGCCTGGTATAAAGGAAATAAATAGCGGCTGCTGCCAGCGCAAAAAAGGCACCCTTCAGGATATACTCAGGCACAGGCTTTCTGAGGGATTCGGTGTAGTATTTCACCAGCCCGTACAGGCCAAAAAAGACCGCATAAGGCAACGCTGCCACCTTATCGGGGAGCAGCATGAAGGCTAAAAGGCTAGTTGCGCCATAGAACAGCCAGCCTGCCCCGATGCCTGCCTCCACGATCACAAAGGAAACAAACAGGGAGCTTGCCCCATAGAAGAACAAGGTATTGGCCTGTATATAGGCAGCACCAAAGAGGGTCAAAAGGTTTAGGGCGCCGAAGATGCCGCCCAGGGCTACGGTCCTTGATTTCCTGTTCATAGCTTGAATTCTCCTAACAGCAGGAGATCAGATCTCCGCCCATGCATTCACAGCAGCAATCACATAAATACAAGGTAGCGCAGAAGTTGCATATATCTGAGGTCGTATCCTGATGGTTCGTGGTCCTGTAGGTGTGGTAGCCCTGAGTCTGGGCAAAGAGACTGTTAAGGGTACTCCGGTATTCCATATTGCCCGGGTCCATATTCACTGCGGTCGTTATATTATTGTATGCCCGATTGTAGTTGCCCCGCCTTAAGTCGATCATGCCCCTTAGGAAAAACCATTCAGCATTCCGTATACCTATATTATTGAGGATTCTCTCGGCCTCGGCTATATTTCCAAGGTTTATATAGTTCCTGACCTGCTGGAAGGTATAGCCATTGTAACTGTCTGAGCCGCCATAGGTGTTGCCGCTGTCATAGCTGCTGCGGCCGCTGTAGCTTCCGCTGTAACCTCCGCTATAGCTACCCCTGTAGCCGCTTGTGTTTTTCATCAGCATCTCATAGGCCTCGTTGATTTCCTTCAGCTTCTCTTCCGCCAGGTCCGAAAGGGGATTGTCCCTGTACTGGTCCGGATGATATTTCTTGACGAGCTCCTTATATGCCCGTTTTATCTCTTCCTCCGAAGCGCCTTCCCTGACTCCCAATACCTTGTACGGATTCATACGCCTGCTCCTTTGTTAAGTACTTGGTCGGTCTTTTTGTACATCCCGCCATATATTATATTGTCCAACAGGGGCTTGTTTCGATTTATTTCAAGCGATTCATAGGCCTCGCAAACCTGCTTCAATGAGTACCTGAGCACAAATCCGACCTGGTCCCGGATCTCATCTATGGCTGATTCATAGGCTTTACTACCCCCCAGGTACTGCAGGGCCAGGGGATTGTAGCAGCCCCTTTTCATATCCTCTTCCAGGTCGTCGAGGGCATCGATCGTATAGAGCCACTTGCCTGTGTTATAGCCAAGCCGCTCGAGGCGTTGCCTGTCCTGCCCGTCCAGGCCGTCAAAGCCTGCAACGACTTCCGCCAGGAGCTCGGAAAAGGGCCTTGAGGCAGTATCGATTGAATCACAGCGGTTTTCCTCCAGGTCTCTGAGCTCTTTCAGGGAGTTCCTGATGCACCTGTCGAGCCGGGGATATTTGCGGCGGGCTTTTCTGTAAGCCGGGTAGAGGGCCGGGATCGCTACCAGGGATTTGGGCCTCTTGTCCCGGATGTCATCGACTAAGTTGTGATATGCCAGCAAGACATTGGCACCGGCCGCATACTCCATTATGTCGCTTCGGGTCATGACCGGTATTTTTCTAAACGGCTTGGTGATACAGTATCCCGGCTGAATGCTTTTATCCTTGCCATCCAGGGAGGACAGGAGCAAACCCAGGAACGTGCAGTCATAGCTGAGGGCAAGCCTGGCCGCCTGGCTGTACCGGGCTGAAATACACTTGCACAAACCGCAATAATACGCCCTGAAAAGCTCGAATTCCCTGATTTTCATCTCCGGCTTATCCGGCTTTATGTATCCAAACATGATATGCTGCGCCTTCTTTTGTTTCTTATATATTAACAAATTCCGTCACCTAATTCAATTAACAACCAGGGAATAAGCCGCTATGCATGGTCGCATAAAGTGGCGGCCCCGCCATCGGCTAGATGCCCGGCCGGGTGCCAGCCTTTTTGAACCTGGCCAGGAGGGCCGGAGGGATCCCCTTGAGCGCAAAAAGCGACAGGATGTAGGATGCGATGCCCGGCACGAAGGAAGCAGCCAGGCTTAGATACAGGGGCAGGCCTTGGGCCTGGCAAAACTTGTACGCGGCCGATGTCACGCTTGTCATAAGAAAGGCGGAGAAGCCGGGCTTGAGCAGCCAGTCCACGGTGTTGAAGGGCAGTTTAATGGCGTCCAGGGCGGTTGACAGGTTGAGGATGCAAACGACGATGCTGCTTGCAAAGAAGCCTGCTATATAGCCGTAGATGCCGATACCTGGCCTGGCGATAAGGAAATATGAGCAAATGAGCTGTACGACGCTTCCTATAATAAAATGGATCGCTGCCCTGTTTTGCTTGCCGAGCCCGTTCAGGATCCCGGACGAGGTATGCTGGAGGGCATGCACGACCAGGCCCAGGGAAACCGGGACTATGAGCTCGCCGACCATTGGCTGGCCGTAGAGGAGGTCGCCTATTGGACGGCCCAGGGATATAAGGAGCGCCACGGAGGGAAAGGCCGTAAAGGTGGTTATAAGCAGTGCCTTGTCCGTCTTGTCCTGAAGGCCTCTAATGTTTTCCGTAGCCACATTCTCCGACAGGTTTGGAATTATATTGACCTGAAGGGCGTTTGTGACCACAAAGGGCATGAACAGAAGGGGCATCACCATGCCAGTCATTATGCCAAAGAGGCCTATGGCCTCATCGACAGGCATCCCGCCGGCGCCCAGTCGCTGGGGGATTATGACCGAGTTGACCGACTGCAGGACCGAGGAGATAAGGCGCGTGCCGGTTATCGGAAGGGCAATAGCGATAAGGTCGCGCAGGATCCTGCCCTGCTTTGGCAGGACCGTATCCTTGACCTTCGTCCCTGAGATACCATATGAGTAATGGAGATAGGCGAGGCTGGCCAGGTCGCCCATGACTGTCCCCAGCATGACCAGGGCGGCGGTGACGGCCAGGTTGAACCTTGGGGCTGCCCAGTACAGCAGGGCCAGTGATACGCCCATCCTTACGAACTGCTCAAGTATTTCGGCCAGGGCAGGCGGGCGGACGGATTTGATGCCGTAGAAGTACCCCTTCAGGACAACGACGAGACTTATGATGACCAGGCTGGGAAGTAAGGCGATCATTGCGCCCCGAGCCCTCAAGTCCTTTATGATATGCTCTGAAACCGGGTTTATGGCCAGCAGGAGGATGGCCGACACGGTCAGGGAGACGGCGGCGGAAAGCCTGAGGGCGGTGGAGACCGTACGGCGTACGCCGCCGGCATCGCCCCTGGCGCTCTTTTCAGCAACCAGGCGGGACACGGCAATAGGCAGGCCGGAGGATGTCAATGCTATTGCCGTGAAAAACAGGGGATATACTAGCTGGATGAGCCCCATGCCCTGGGGGCCTATAAGCCTGCTGAGCAAAACCCTGTACACAAAGCCCGAAATTCTGACAATAAAATTGGCAACTGTCATAACGACAGTACCGTATAGCAAGGATCTGGATTCAGCCTTCAAGTGTCGATTCCCCCATATGAATATATATCAGTTAAGTCTATTCAGTCTCGGTGGACAATATGACCCGGGCAGAAATATCCATTGTAGCGGAAATATAAAAATGATAAAATAAAAATCACAGGTTGGACATATATATAAACTGTAGTCGGTCTTATGGCAGTTTATATTTAGACAAACCTTACGGGCATGGAAAAAATATGGCAAAAGATGTATAAACTTATGCAAGAGTTGCAAAAAACAGTAAAGCTTTTTTGTTAATAATAGCTATAGCCATATATCGCTTGTACAGATATAATTATTTGTAGTAAGGGCATTTGCATCAATGCATCGGATAGATGCTAAAATTTATAGTGGAGGGGTATTAATGGCAAGTGTTACTTTCAAAAACATTTACAAGGTTTATGAGGGCGGCGTAACTGCAGTTAGCGACTTTAATTTGAATATAGCCGATAAAGAGTTTATAGTTCTGGTTGGACCTTCGGGTTGCGGTAA
>JAKORJ010000082.1 GCA_029777885.1 Bacillota bacterium
GCATAATCGACTGTGATCAGGGCTCCGCTTTTCTGACCTGCCTCTATAACCAGCGTACCGCTTGTCATGCCGCTTATGATACGGTTGCGGGCAGGAAAATTGCCCGGAGCCGGCTTGGTTCCGGGTGGGTATTCGCTGACTATAGTGCCTTTTTCCAGTATTTCATTATATAAGGCCTTATTTTCCGGAGGGTATATATGATCGACGCCGCAACCGAGTACAGCCACTGTATACCCGGATTGGGCCTTCAGAGCGCCTTTATGCACATAAGTATCGATGCCTCGGGCCATGCCGCTCACTACGGTGACTCCCGCTGCTGCCAAGTCTGAAGCTATTTTCATAGCTGTCATCCTGCCATATTCCGAGGACCGCCTTGAGCCGACTATGGCTACGGCTTTTGCATCGGAGTTCAAAGGCTGCCCCTTGGTATACAGCACTGGCGGAGGGTCATATATCGTTTTGAGCAGAGATGGATATTCAGGACACAAAAGGGTCAATGCCCTGATACCAGGTGACTCCAATATCGCCCTAGCAGCGTCTAAAGCCTCTTGTTTCCTGGATGAAATGAGCCGGTCTGCGTTTCTATCGCCTATTAGCCTGGATAAAGCTCTAAGATCGCTCTCCGGCGATTCAAAAACATTCCTGGGGCTGCCAAATGCGCTTATCAGCTTGTAAAAGCGCCTCGCACCTATGCCGGGCGCATTGCTGAGCCAGACCCAATACAGCTTTTCTTCTGTCTGCATCTATTTCCCACCCTGAATATTATTGCTATTGTATGTTTTCTATGGAAAAAGCTAATTTCCTCCTAAGGAAAAAACAAGCCTTCCGGCTTGTTCATTCAGTCCATTTCAATACAGGGTTCCTCGCTGCTAAAACCTCATCCAGAAGCCTCACCGGTGTATCATGAGGTGCTTCCTTCAAAAGCTCAGGCGACTCCACAGCCTCACGGGCTATGCTTGTCAATGCATCGATATATCTGTCCAGGGATTCAATGCTCTCGGACTCTGTCGGTTCTATCATCAAGGCTTCGCGGACGATCAGCGGGAAATAGGTAGTTGGTGGATGCAGACCATAATCTAGCAAGCGCTTGGCTATCTGCTTTGTGGTGATGTTCTCAGGGTTATCCTTCAACCTGCTCAGCACGAATTCATGCATGCATGTACGGTCATAGGGCAGCTCATAATGTTCCTTTAGGGCTTGCATCATATAATTTGCGTTAAGGACCGCGTTTTCACTGACCTTTTGCAGACCTTCCGCTCCCATTGACAGGATATAGGCGTATGCTCTGACTACTACTCCGAAATTACCATAGTGGGC
>JAKORJ010000010.1 GCA_029777885.1 Bacillota bacterium
ACCCCGGGTGCATCTCAAGGGCTATCCTGGTAACGCCGTGGTCATTGGCAAACTTGACTGCCTTTTCCCAGTAGGGGATGAGGACCTCGTTCCACTGGTAATCCAGGATCTTCAGGAAATCGTCGGGCCAGGGGCAGGTGACCCAGTTGGGGTATGTGGCATTGGGGCCGTCGCCGGGGCAGCCCGAGAAGGTGATGACCCTGTCAAGGCCCAGCTTTTCTGCCAGGAGCACTGCCTTTTCAAAATCGGCATGGAAGGCATCAGCGATCTCCTTGTTGGGATGTACAGGGTTGCCGTGGCATGACAGGGCGCTGATCTCCATGTTGTATTTGGCCACAAGATCCTTCAGGGCTTGTACTTTATTTGAGTCTGCAAGCAGCTCGTCAGGCTTGACATGGGCTGTCCCCGGGAAACCGCCGCAGCCGAGCTCTACTGCCTGCACTCCTAGTTCTGATAGGTACTTAAGAGCTTCTTCCAGGCTTTGTCCGCCCAGAACTACCGTGAATACACCTAGTTTCATTGGAACGCCTCCTAAGCTATAATTCTTTACTTATTAATTATTCTCTGTGACCATAAAAATTCCTTTACTAGGAATGAAAATAATGACACGACTACACTAATTTAATGTACAATGGAGGCAGGAAATTTCAAGCATAAAGCTGTGAGCGTCTGCAAATTCAGCAAAAAGGAGTGGGGAAAAATGGGAATAAAGCCCTACCTGGAAAAGTGGAAGGGCACCATGACTGACCGGGAGCGCTTCAATAACCAGATGCACTACAAGCCCGTGGACCGGTGCTTCAACATGGAATTCGGGTACTGGGATGAGAATTTCAAGGTATGGCCCTTGTTTTATGAAAACAATATCACCAACAACTCCGAGGCCGACAGGTTCTTCAACTTTGACCGGATCGAGGTCATATGGGGCAACATCTGGATGAGCCCGCCCTTTGAGGAGAAGGTCATGGAGGAGAGGGCCAACACCCTGGTGATGCGAAACAGCGACGGCTTACTGGCCGAGGTCCCGAAGGACAAACATGACACCATCCCCCACTACATAAAAGCCTCCATAGTGACCCCGGATGACTGGAAAAGGTGCAAGGAAGAACGGTTCCGCGTTGACGACCCCGCCAGGATCGTGGACATTGAGGCGCTGAAGAAGCAGCATCCTGATGACCGGACATATCCGCTTGGTGTAGACTGCGGGTCCATGATAGGCAAGATCCGGGACATGCTGACCTTTGAAGGCCTGGCATATGCCTGCTATGATTACCCGGACATGGTCGAGGATATGGTGGAGACCTGCTGCGTCCTGGTGGAGCATTTCCTGGACCAGGTCCTGCCCCATTTTGAGTTCGACTTCGCTTCCGGCTGGGAGGATATTTGCTTCAAGAACGGCCCT
>JAKORJ010000083.1 GCA_029777885.1 Bacillota bacterium
CACCACCTATTCCCTCATGCCTTACATCATCTTCAGCCTGGCCAATACGATCATCAGCAACTTTGCGACGAATGAGCTCAGGCCGTTTATGAACATGCTGTCGGTCGTTGGAATGGCATGGAGCGTGTTTATATTGTTCGTCGGCATGTACCAGATTCATCAGCTGACCTTCGGCGGCACCGTCGGCATGCTGCTCCTGACGGTGTTCGGCATGGCAGTGATGATTTTCATACTCGTGCTCTTATATAGCTTGTACCAGCAGGTATATATATTCCTTTATACCTTGTTCAGCGAAATAATGTTCAGGATGTGAGGTGATGAGGGTGAAAGGACTGCAATGGCTAAAGCCTTTTAATATAATTCTGGCAATACTGCTTACGGCTATGCTACTGACATCTACAGCCCCCGTAATGGCCGAGGCCGGAGATGAACAGGGCCAGGAAACCGGCCAGACCGGGGAAGAGCTGACAGAAGGCGACCAGGCAGGGGATGAGCAGGGGGAGGAAGCTCCCGAGTCTGAAAACCCCGATGCGGAAGTAAGCCTTGAAGCCTATGAGAAGATAGCCGAGCAAGACCGACTCGCTTTGTATGCCATACTAAAGACAGGCGAGATAGCGGTAGAAGACAAGCTGACCGGGGAGATCTGGTATTCCAACCCTCCGGATAGGGAGAAGGATACCCTGGCCAACGGGTTTTACAAGGTGAGCCTCAACTCCCAGCTGCTTATGAGCTTCTCGGATCCCAAGGGAGTCGTGCTCCAGCGTGGCAGCTTTCTGCACAGCGTCCAGCGGAACGGCCTTTCCTATGAAAAAAGAGGAGACACCATAGTCTTCAAATACAGGTTCGTCCAGGACGGCATAATGATACCCGTGCAGTACAGCATCTCGGGTGACTGCTTCACTGCGACCGTCCTGACAGACGAGGTAGAGGAGGGCGAAAACGTAAGGCTGCTCACGGTTGACCTCCTGCCCTTCTTCGGAGCGGCAGGGGTGGATGACGAGGGATATATCCTGGTTCCTGACGGATCCGGTGCCCTTATCTACCTAAACAACGGCAAAACAGCGGCCAACACCTATCAGGCTCCTGTCTACGGTGAAGACCAGGGGCAGGGCGGCCTTTTGATCCCGGCCTCGTCGGCCCACCTGGCTACGATAACCAACAAGGAAGCCATCCGGATCCCGGTCTTTGGCATGAAGAAGAACAACACAGGGTTCCTGGCTGTCATCGCTTCCTCCGAGGCCCGGGCCAACATCATTGCCGATATTGCCGGCAGGGGCACCTATTACAACAAGGTACACTCCCAGCTAGAGTTCCGCAGGGCTGGCAGCGTCATGCTCACCCAAAAGGAATTCGCGGAGCGCAAGTCCTCTATACCGGAAAGGCTTTCAGCAAGGGGCACCCCCTTTGAGGTCAAGTATTTCTTCCTGGATGAAGCGGACGCCGATTATGTCGGTATGGCGAAAAGATACAGGGAATACCAGAAGTCTGCAACCGGCCTTGACAGCGTCGTGAAAGCCGGGGACATCCCGCTGTATATAGACCTTTACGGGTATGTCAACAAGGTCAAGCCCTTCCTCGGAATCCCCATAGAGCGGGTGATACCCCTGACCACACTCGATGACATCCGGACGATCACCAACGAGCTTTTTGATAACGGTATCCATAACGTGGTGGTCAAGTACAACAACTGGGTCAAGGGAGCATCTTTCAAGAAGATGCCGGTCAACGCCGTGATAGAAGGGAAACTGGGATCGGTCAAGGATTTCAAGGCCCTGGAGCAGGAGCTCAGGGAAAAGGGCGGCAGCATATACCTTTCAGCGGACCTCTTGAACGTTTACAGGACGGGCAACGGCTTTTCGAGGTACAGCGACGCCCTCAAGAACGTGGCCAACACCCCCCTGGTCCTGAGGAAATATGTCCTGGATTCAGCTGCGGTAGACAGCAGCATACCGGGCTGGTTCCTGCTCAACCCGAAGAGGTTCGATAAGTTTTATAGCAGGTTCATAAGCAACCTGGCCAAATATGGCACCCAAAATGTCGGGCTCGACAGCCTGGGCAGCATGGCATACTCGGACCTTAGCTCAAACGGCACCAGCAGGACGGATATACCCGGTATCGTAGCGAGCCTCCTGGACAAGATCCAGGATACCATGCCCTCGATCCTCCTCGAGCAGGCCAATGCATATGCCATACCCTATGCCGAGCATGTGATAAATACGCCGGGCCATGCGACCTACTATGATATACTGGATGAGCATATACCCTTCTACCAGATCGTATATCACGGGATGGTCAATTATTCCATGGTGGCTACCAACCTAAGCTCGAGCCCGGAGTACGTGTTCCTCAAGTGCCTGGAGACAGGCGCGGCGCCAATGTACTCCTGGGTCGGCAGGAACAGCGAAGAGCTGTTCAATAGCAGGCTCAACCACCTGTTCAGTGCTGACTACAAGGCTTGGATAGGGGATGCGATCAGGGACTACAGGAAAATAAACGATGTGCTCTCCAAGGTCTCGACAAGTGAAATAACAGCCCATGAGAAGCTGACAGAAGGGGTTTATCGGACGACCTATGGAGACATGCTTGATGTATATGTGAATTATAATGAAGATAAGGTTACCATCGAAGGGATTACCATCGACGGTTACGGTTATACCGTAAGAGAGGCTGGTGGTCTTCAATGACCAATAAAGGTAAGCGTCGCAAAAGTGTGCCCTATGAGGTGCGCAAGCAACGGGCGGGATATGTGTTCATCCTCCCCTGGATACTGGGCTTTCTGTTCTTCTTTGCAGAGCCGATGGTAGAATCGATAATTTTTTCTTTCAGCGATGTGACTGCCGGGCAGACCGGCCTGGTGACGAAATTTGTCGGCCTGGCCAACTACAAGATGGTGCTCATAAAGACCGATGAGTTCCTCAGGTACCTGTGGACAGCAGTGGTGAACATGCTGAGCGAAATAGCGATCATCCCCCTGTTCAGCCTGTTCATTGCGCTGCTACTCAACCAAAAGTTCAGGGGGAGGACGGTGTATAGGGCTATATACTTCCTGCCGGTGATCATGACCTCTGGCGTCGTCTTTACCATGATGTCCGGCGTCATGAGCTCGGCCTTGAGCGGCACCCAGAACGCATATTTTCAGAGCACGGGCCTTATGAACATCCTCATACAGGGAAATGTTCCAATGAGCCTGGTCAACTTCATAACCTCGGTAGTCGACAGGATCTTTTCACTGACACTGAAGTGCGGAGTTCAGATACTCCTGTTCCTGAGTGGATTACAAAAGATCCCGGCTTCCTCCTATGAAGCCTGCAAGATCGAAGGTGCTACTGCCTGGGACAGCTTCTGGAAGATCACCTTCCCCCTTATACTGCCCATGATGATGCTCAACATCGTATATATGATCATAGATTCCTTTACAGCCTACGGTACCCAGGAAGCCGGCAACGTAGTGATGGCTTACATTTACCGGATAGGCTTCGGCAAGAGCATGAAATTTGGTTTGAGCGCTGCCATGGCCTGGCTGTATTTCATAGTGATAATCTTGTTCCTTACCTTGGCTTATCTTGTGGTAGGCCGTAAGGCTTCCAGAATAGAGAGTTAGGATGTGAGAGACATGAAGGGTCTGAATTCGCTGCCTGCCGTCGACCGGCATGCAATAGACAGCTTTATAGATAAAGCAAGGCATTATATAAGATCCAAGCATCCCCAGAGAAAGATCTGGGCTGTTTTCAGGCACACGTTGCTCATAGGGATCGGGTTTGTGATCATGTACTCCATCCTGTACATGATAAGCAATGCCTTCAGGCCTCCGTCTGAAAACTTTGATCCTTCCGTCATATGGATACCCAAATCGCCAACCCTGTCCAATTTCAAGGATGCGCTTGAGGTGCTCCAGCTGGAAAAGATCATGGGCAATACCCTGGCCATTACGATAGGCACGACTTTCATCCAGGTCATAGTGTGCCTGTTCGTGGGGTATGGCTTTGCCAGGTTCAGGTTCAAGGGCAACAAGCTGCTCTTCGGCCTGGTGATCCTGACGATAATAATCCCCCCGCAGACCCTGGCCACTTCCATGTATTCAAAGTACAGGTATTTTGACCTGCTGGGCATCTTCGGCCTGCTGGAGAATATAACCGGAGGAGCGATACAGAGGCCGAACCTGATCGGCAATTACTGGGCGGCCTGGCTGCCTGCGCTGACAGGCATGGGCTTAAGGTCAGGCCTGTATATATACATGTACAGGCAGTACTTCCTGGGCATGCCCCGGGAGCTGGATGAAGCGGCTGCCATCGACGGCTGTGGCCCCTATAGCACCTTCCTGAGGATCATGGTCCCGAATACAAAAAACATAGTCATAACAGTGTTCCTCTTTGCCATCGTGTGGAACTGGAACGATTACTACACCCCAGCCCTGTACATGCAGGGCAAGCCGACCCTGGCCACGTCCTTGTCGGAGTTCCAGAACAACCTCCAGATGCTGGCCAACGTAGGGGGTGCAAATGTGGATCCGATAGTGGTCCTGACAAGGATACAGGCGGCCTGCCTGATCGCGATACTTCCATTGCTGATACTGTATATCTTCACCCAGAAGTACTTCACAGAAAGCATCGAGAACACCGGTATCACTGGTATATAGCCGCATTTTGGCGGTATAATATAAATTTATCAAGGAAAGGAAGAATGAGAGAATGAAGAGAAAGCTCTTAGTGCTTATCATGATCGCTGCTATTGCCGCAGCAGGGCTTTTGTCAGGCTGCAGCAGGGGAGATGGCCCGGCCGGCGGCGGTAAGGACATCTCAATTATTTACTGGATGAGTGAAAACGGCTATAAAGCCCAGGTAGCAACAAATGATACCGTATATGATCCGATTTTGGACGCGATCCCGGTATACAAAGAAAAATTCAACGCCAATGTCAATTTGATAGCAGTTCCCTGGGGTGAAATGCTCTCGCAGATGACCCAGCTGCAAAATTCCGGCCAGGCTCCGGACCTTGTAGAGGTCTATGACCGTACGATGCATAACGTAATACTGAACAATTATGTCATGGCCCTGGATGAGTATGTAACAGACGAGGACTACTCCCATTTCAAGGTCAGCAGAGACCTTTTCTCCTGGAAGGGCAAGACTTATGCGATCCCCCTCAAGCCTTACCTGTACTACATTATGTTCAACAAGGACATGTTCGACATGGAAGGCCTGCCCTATCCCGATGAGCTGTTCAGAAACGGAGAATGGACCTTCGACAAGTTCGAGGAAGTCGGCAAGGCTTTGACCAAGTATGTAGACGGCGAGCGGGTCCAGTATGCATTCACCTCCTGGACCGAGCATCTAGCCGCTACGATCGTAAGCAACGGCTCAGCCATTGTAAAGATTGACTCCCAGAACGGCACAGCCCAATCAGGGCTCAACGACCCCAAGACCCTGAAAGCGCTTGAATACCTGTCCCGCTGGGTCAACCCCGTAAACGGCATCATGGATATTTCCGACAACCAGTGGGGAGACTTTGACAATAACAGGTGCGCCATGAACCGCGGCAAGGAATACCCAGACGGATGGGATCTGCCCTTCGCAACAGGCATGGTTCCCCTCCCGGCAGGACCCGATGCCCCGCCCAAATCAGTATATGTATATCCCCAGGCTATGGCAGTGCCTACCGGCTCTAAAAACCCTGAGGCTGCAGTCGAGTTTATGAGGATAGTACACCAGCGGCAGAAGGAAGTCGGCGATGCCAAAGAAGCTGCCAGGATCGGACAGGAAAACTACGACATGATATATTCCGATGACACCAATTTCATATACGCCTATGACAAGGGTATAGAGGGCTATGATGAAATTGAGGCTTATATCTACGAGATGTTGGTAGAGGGCATTCCGCCGGCAACCATCGCTGAGACGATAGCACCCGATATCGAAGCAGCCATAGAGATGATGTTCAAGTAAGATCCGTATACGGTGAGGGGGCAGGCATATTGCCTGTCCTCTTGTATCTTAAGCAAGGGAATCATAGTCAAGATAATATATAGAATGGTGGTAAACAGATGGAAAGAGGGATTTACTTCGACGCATGGTATAAACACAACCATTGCTACCATCCGAGTCTTCCAATGCGCAGCATGCAGATGATCGAAGATTTGGAGAAATACAAGGGGACTGTTCTCGTTTGGTCAGCCCTTGGAGGCGGGTCCATATCGCTGCCCTACCTGGAGCACGAGGCCTTTGGCGAGGTCGACCCGAGGCTTCGTTTCTACGGTTTCATGAACGACAGCGAATTCATAGCTGAATGCAACAAGCGCGGCATCAAGGTCTTTGCCATAGTCTTTGAAGTGCAGGGCTGGGAATTCCCTGCGGTCATTGACGAAAAGGGCAACTTCAAGGAGCTCAACGTGATGCGCTCAAAGGGCGGCCATGACTGGTACGGCCTCAGGGAGTTTTCAAACGGCAAGCATGACAAGGTGTTCAAGAAGACCCTGAGGGACTATTTCCCCGAAGGGCTGTACAATTCGGCCGGTGAGGAAGTCACGGACCTTTGGGCTGAGGTCGCTGCAGTCGATTATAACGGCACGCCCATCCATGCCCAGTGGGTCGAAGTGGTGGGCCACAAGGCGATCTGCTATCAAACCTGCAGGAACAATCCGGTGTGGCGCAAATACCTCAAGAAGATAATCGAGATCCAGATAGATGCAGGCGCACCTGGCATACAGCTGGATGAAGCCGAGCTGCCCATTACATCATTGAGGCATGGCGGCTGCTTCTGCCGTGACTGCAGGCAGCAGTTCACCGAATACTTGAAGGAGCTGCGGGCCAAGGGCGAGTTGTCAAGCGAGTATGATGATATAGACCTTGACAGCTTCGACTACGGCGAATACCTGAAATCCAGGAATATCAAGTTCCCCTCGGACGAAAAGGGTGTTCCGCTCTTCAGGGAATACTACGAGTTCCAGCTTCGCGCCGTAAAGAAGTATTTCACCGAGCTGGTCGACCATGCAAAGGAATACGGCAGGAAGATGTACGGCAAGGAGATCCTTGTGTCAGGTAACTTTTTCAACCTGATGCCGGTTTATTACCCCTTTGAAAACACTGTGGACATAGTCATCACCGAGATGGAAAAGACCCTTTTCAAGCAGCCCTATTGGTACAGGTATGTAGCCGGCTATTCCGGCGACAAGCCCGTCATCGTAGTGGAGAACCCCTACGGCGGCATCATCCCCGAGCTGCTCAGCCAGCTGGACAAGGGCAAGGCCTATGACCTATATCGCATATTCCTGCTGGAGGCAGCGGCCTATGGCTGCAACATGGCAGTGCCCTACGGGGGCTGGATGGGCAATACGATTAAGGATGCCTTCTACCCGCCCAGGGATGTGACTGAAGAGGTCCAGACCTTCCTTGCGAACAATGAGAGGCTGTTCTCAAAAACCTCCGGATCCGGCGTAGCCGTGCTTTACAGCTGGAAGAGCTACTACTGGACAGAGGCCACCAAGGCTTCGACCGGCAATGTCGAAGGCAGCGATGAATCTATCCTCTTCTTCACGCCTACGGACATAGATGACCCGAATACGACCAGGCTGCCCTTCTGGGAGACAATTAAAGCCCTTTCGGATGAGCAGGTGATCTACGATGTCAAGGTACTGGCCGACGGTGAAATGCGGGCTGACGAGTTCAAGCTGGCAGACCTAGACGGAGTGAACCTCCTGGTCCTGCCTGACTGCCATGACTTAACGCCCAACCAGGCTGAAGTTATCCTGGATTATGTAAAAAGCGGCAGGAAGCTTTTCGTATACGGCCGGATCGGCGAAAACATCGAAGGGCTCAAGGAAAAACTGTCAGCTTATGACAATGTGATATTCTGCCCCAACCCGGATGACAAGCAAAAGGCTACTGCCCTGTTTAAGCAGGAGTTTTTAAGGGTATACGATGATATGTGGCTGGTCAGGACCAACAACAGGAGCGTAGGCATACAGCTGCATCAAAACAAGGAATGCAAAGCGGTGCATCTTATCAACTACAGCTATAACAAGGAACGCGACGCTATTTTGGACATTCCTTCGATAGAGGTCGAGTTCAACCTCAGGCTGGGCGATGTCAAGCTGCATACCTTGGACGGGCGGGATGTCAGGTTCGACCGTTTTGATGAAAACGGCAGGACCAGGCTGGTGCTCAAGGACATGCCCCTGTATACCGTTATAGAATTCAACTGAGCAAATTTTTGACCTTAGGAGGTAAGATATGGAGTACAACAAGCTGGTAAACGGCGAACCCCTATCCAGGGACAAGTTCAAGCGGCCGTCCAGGGAATTCGGCATCATGCCCTTCTGGTTCTGGAACGGCGAAATGAGCTATGAAGAAATGGAATACCAACTGCGGGAATATTACAACAAGGGCATTCCTGCCATATATATCCATGCGCGCTTTGGTATCCTGGAGCCCATCGGCTACCTGACCGATGACTGGTTCGACAGGGTCAAATTCACTATCGAAAAGGCCCAGGAGATCGGCCTGCAGGTCTGGGTATACGATGAATACAACTGGCCCAGCGGCACTGCCGGCAAAGAGGTCATGAAGCGCAAGCCTGAGCTTACGCAAAGATACCTGGAGCTGGTGGAGAGCGATGTGGCAGGCCAGTATTTCACCTTTATGGAGGGCACGGACTCCAGGTACAACGACCTGGAGGAATCAGAGCCCGTATATGCCTGCGCCATCCTGAAGGAGGACCTGGAAAAGGGCAACCCCAAATTTGTCAACCTGATGCCCTCCCTGTCCTTTGACAAGGTCATATCCTGGGAGGCTCCGAAGGGCCCGTGGAAGATGTTCTACTTTATAGAGCGCAAGGCTTCATGGTACAGCGATGTGCTGAACCCTGAGACCACAAAGGAGTTTTTGAAGCTCACCCATGAAAGGTACAAGGAGTACCTGGGCAAAGATTTCAAAAACCTAAAGGGCTTTTATACCGACGAGCCGGCCATGCATTACTTTGAGGTGGCCAGGGACAACTACATCATACCCTGGTCCAGGCAGATGTTCAAAATCTTCAAGGAGCACAACGGCTACGACCTCAAGGAACACCTGCCCCACCTGTTCTACAACATAGGCGAGGAGTCGGAAAAGATCCGTTATGACTTCTACAGCGCACTGACCAAGCAGTATGAAAAAAGCTTCTACAAGGAGATCGCCGACTGGTGCGATGAGAACGACATGGTGTTCACCGGCCACCTCCTCTTCGAGGAATGGCTGCGCCTGCACGCCAGGACCGGCGGCAACCTCTTCAAGCACCTGCGCCATATGGACATGACGGGTGTAGACCA
>JAKORJ010000084.1 GCA_029777885.1 Bacillota bacterium
CTCATCGTCAACAGCTTTCGCGGCATAAACGCTTAGGCTATTGTCTCATTAGCTACCGTTTGATAACCGAGGTAATTTACACACTAATTTGGACTTGACTTATTTTATGATGGAGATATAGAATTGTTATATCAGTGGGTATATAAAACGGTCATCAAAAGGAAATACAAGATCGTAGTTATTCAAAAAAAGAGGGCTTTGATTAGCCCTTATTTGATACCGGCAGCGATTTTGACGTTAGTCTGGTGATTGCTGTTTACCTTGCCTGTATTGTGGGTGGTGCTGTTCGCAAAGTGGATATCAAAATGCCCATCTGCATTGTTTCCCTTGATCGCATCGAAGTTCTGGCCGCTTCCATAATCACCGCTACGGTTGTTCACATAAGCCCCGTTTGGATAAGCATCCAGTCCTGCATGGAACATGGCACTCATCGATGCAGCCAGTCGTCTGCCGTTTATGGTGATTATGACCGGCCTGGATGTCCAATAGCTTGTATGATATTTGTTCCACAGGCTTCTTATGGTTGCTGTATCAGCAGCGGTGAGCGGCTCGCAATCGGCATGGTTGGCGCCGAATGTCCTTACGGCCTTGAAGCTTGTCCCGGTATAGAAGTCAGTGACCGTAAAGGGCACATTGAACTGAAGCACATACTGGGCTTCTGTCCACCAGTCCAGGTATTCGCCATACTGGGGACCGGGTGTCTCCTTGACCGGCACATTGTGTACAGGGATCTTTATTTTCTGTCCGACATACAACACGGTGCTGGTTGTAAACCCGTTTGCATTCATAAGATCTGACTGGGGGATATTGTGGTTGTTCGCTATTGACCAGATGGTATCTCCCGATTTTACAGTATAAGTAGTATAGGTGATACTGGGTTTGCTGCTGCCTGCGCTGCCTGTAATTTTCAGATTTGCCAGGGCCTTATTCAAGGCACTTGATGTGGCAGGCCCTACTGAACCGTCAACTACCAGACCGGCGCTTTTCTGAAACGCAACAACGGCTGAATAGGTCTGATTCCCAAAGTACTGTGTAGTGTTCACGCTTTTGGGGAAATAGCCGAGCCGTTTCAATACTTCCTGAAGGCTGGAAACGTCCCAGCCGCTCATACCTTTTTTCAGGGTGCGGTAATATGCATAATAGTCTGCGGCAACACCGTTTTCATACTTCAGCTTGTATATCGTTTCCGGACCTGCACTGCCGTCCTTTGTCAGGCCGTACGCTGCCTGGAAGTTCAATACAGACTGCCTTGTGACGCTGCCATAATATCCTGTTGGGTTGGTATTGAAATAGCCCAGCCGTTTGAGGAGCACCTGCAGCTCTTTTACATCGTCGCCGCTCATCCCATATTTTAATGCCCGTGATCCGAGAAGGGTGGCTGCCTGGGCAGTCGTAGAAATGAAAAGTGAGAAGATCAGTACTGCTGCCCATACTTTGATCGCTTTTTTCATATGATCCTCCTTTCTTTAGTTTTATGAGAGATGTGCATAGAATTTATATATATTATATTTTAGGTTTACATAAAATCCTACCTGTATATATTGGTAACATTTCTGTAACAACTGCTTAACAATTCGTTCTGAGCGTAGTAAGAAGGGCATGGTAGTAAGATTATAATGATGAATTTCAGTATTTAGTATATAATAGTCTTATGAAGATACTGCTAACGACCCTAAACTCTAAATTCATACACAGCAACCTGGCCATAAGGCTGTTGAGGGCATACTGCATCAAGGATTTTCCCGGCATCGAGCTGGCAGAGTATACGATAAATGACCGGTATGAAAAGGTCATATTTGATATCGTCCAAAGGCGGCCTGAGCTTCTCGGCTTTTCGTGTTACATATGGAATATCAGGGAAACACTTGACATAGCCGAAACTATCAAGAGAATATTACCCGGGGTAATAATCACCCTCGGCGGTCCGGAAGTGTCCTATGACAGCGTTGGTATCATGGAAAAGCATCCCTGTATAGACTACATAATCGCCGGAGAAGGAGAGCAAGCCTTTTATGACCTGCTCCGGTGCTTAAGCAGTGACGGCCATCCCGGAGATATCGCAGGGCTTGCCTGGAGGAGCAGGGAGGGTATACACTTTAACGCTCATCTCCATGAGTTGCCGCTTGATTCCATACCATTTCCATACTATTCAGGCTTTGATGATTTGAAGGACAAGATCATTTACTATGAGACCAGTCGCGGCTGCCCTTACAGGTGCCAGTTCTGCTTGTCATCCAATTCGAAAAGGGTAAGGTTCTTATCCCTGGACAGGGTGAAAAGAGAGCTTAAGCTTTTCGTCGATGCCGGTGTCCCTCAGGTGAAGCTGATCGACAGGACCTTCAACTGCGATCCGCGCAGGGCGAAGGAAATATTCAGCTACCTTATAAGCCTGGGTGGAAATACCAACTTTCATTTTGAGATAGCAGGTGACCTTATTGATGACGAAACCTTATCCATTCTAAGCAATGCTCCTGCAGGTCTTTTTCAGTTTGAAGCGGGGATCCAGTCTACGAATCCGCTTACCCTCAAAGAGGTCCAAAGGACGACCGACCTGGGTAAACTGGGCAAGGCTATCAACGAAATAATAAAAAACGATAACATCCATGTCCACCTTGATCTTATCGCAGGTCTTCCGGATGAAGACTTAGTTTCAATGGCCGAATCTGTAAATGCCGTGATGAGGCTCAGACCCCACAGGCTTCAACTGGGTTTTCTAAAGCTCCTGAAGGGTTCGGGGCTAAGGATGAATGCCGGACAGTATGGATACATATATACCAAGTATCCTCCCTATGAGGTGCTCAGCAGCAGGAGCCTCAGCTATGATGACCTGGCCTGGCTGAAACTGATAGAAGAGATGATAGAGGTATATTACAATTCCCACCGGTTCGACAAGGTGATCACTCACCTTATTGAGCTATATGACAATGATGCCTTTGAGCTTTTCAGGGATCTCAGCCGGTTTTGGCAGGACAGGGGTTATTTCAGATGTTCGCATTCAAATCATGATTTATATGTTATTTTGAAAGAATTCATAGAGACCCGGCAGACAGAAGCAGCCGACATGCTTCTGGACTGTCTCCTGTTTGACTACTGCCGCCATGTGAAACCAGGCCGGTATCCTGAAGGATTAGAGCCCCGGACGGATGAGGAGACCAGAGAAAAGATCAGGCGTTTTTTGAGCGACGATGACAAGTTAAAAAAGTATATAAGGGGATATGACGGCAAGGATCCAAAGCAGCATATGCGTAAAATCCATATAGAAGTATTCCGTTACCCTGTACACAGGAATGATGTGCTTTCCTGCAGCAGAAGAGATACGGCTATCATGTTTTGTTATGATCAAAGAACCGGTGTTTTGGGAAAGGCTGCGTTTTACAGGCTGGAGCTATGAAACGCTACGGAAAATAGCATTTTCATTTGCGCCATATTATTCCTTGCAGCATACCAGGAATTAGGCTAAGATTGTATGAACGGGGGGGAGGCGAACTCATGCGCATATCAGATGAATACAAACTGGAAGACATAGTCGATATAAAGGAATTTTTGCAGATATTGAACACATTTATAACCGCCACCGGTTATGGAGCCGTGTATGTAGATGCAAGGGGCGAGTCTGCCTTGATACCAAGTACATACGGGTGCGAATACTGCAAAATAGTACAGTCTGACCCTGAAGGCAAAAGACGCTGCATGGAGTCGATGAACAAGGCGGGCAGGCTGGCGGCTCAGATAGGAGAACCCTATATCAGCAGGTGCCATGCCGGCTTGATAGAATTCGCCGCCCCAATAGTATTTAAAGACATCTACCTGGGAAGCATATCCTGCGGCCCGGTACTTTTATGGGATTGTGATGATACGGCGACCGACGAGTTTTTAAAGCTGACCCAGGATCTTAATATAGACCACAAGGCCTTGCTGGAAGCCGGAAAGCAGTTGAGCGTTTTGTCAGGAAGGGCGGTGCAGGCTGCCGCAGAGCTACTCTTCATCACGGCCAATCATATATGCCATACGGGGATCATAACCCTGCAGCAGCGTAAAGAGCTTAATGAGCAGCAATCAAAGCTTGCAGAGATAATTTTTGAGAAAAAGAAGGCTGATGAGCGAATAAAATATCTTGAAGAAAGAGCTAAGGAATCTGAATATCCAATCGACAGGGAAAACGAGCTCTTGAGCAGGGTAAGGATGGGCGACAGGACCGGCGCCAAGGAGATACTAAATGAATTGCTCGGAATCGTCTTTTTAAGGTCCGGAGGTAACATGGAGCTTATAAAAGCCCGGGTCCTGGAGTTAATAATAGTCATTTCCCGGGCTGCAGTCGAAGGCGGGGCTCAACTGGATAAGCTACTGGGGCTTAACTATAGCTTTGTCAGCAGCCTGTCGGCCATACACCAGTTCGAGGAGGTCTGCTCCTGGACTGTCAAGGTGCTGAACACCTTCTTGGATACGGTGTATGAGTCAAGGAACATCAAAAATGCAAGGCTGCTCAGCGACGCCCTGCGCTATATAAATGAGAACTACAACAAAAACCTGACCCTGGAGAGCGTCGCCCAGCATGTGTATATCAGCCCTTTTTACCTTAGCCATATGTTCAAGGAGGAGTTGGGCTTCACCTTCCTTGAGTATCTAACGAAGCTTCGGATCGAAGAAGCCAAGAAACTGCTTATGGAGAAGGATATGACCATCATAGAGGTGGCATCCGAAGTGGGTTATGAGGATGCAGGCTATTTCAGCAAGGTATTCAAAAAATGCACTGGGATCTCCCCGGCTCAGTATAGAAAGAATAATTGCAGATAAGAAATCGCAAGATTTTACCTATATTCACAAGTATGATAAGGACACGTGGGAAAAATTTTGATAAAATATAAGCAACATGTAGACAGGGGGATAAGATAAAAATGGTTGATTTAAGAGAAATAGCTGATTCATTGAAAGCCGGTAACGCAAAAAGGGTCAAAGAGCTTGTCCAAGCAGCGTTGGACGAAGGTGTCGAACCAGTTGACATCGTCAACAACGCGTTGATCGTCGGCATGGGTGAGATCGGCGTACTTTTTAAAAACAACGAGGTCTACGTACCGGAAGTGCTGATAGCTGCCAGGGCCATGCAGGCAGGTCTGAGCATATTGAAGCCTCTGCTTGCCGAAAAGGATGTCAAGCCAATTGGCAAGGTCGTCATCGGTACAGTAAGAGGAGATCTGCATGATATAGGCAAGAACCTGGTGTCCATGATGCTTGAAGGCGCTGGATTCGAAGTGATAGACCTGGGTATTGATGTTGCGCCTGAGAAGTTCCTCGAGGCCGTTAAGAATACTAATGCTGATGTAGTCGCTATGTCTGCCTTGCTCACGACAACCATGCCAGGCATGAAGGACACTATTGAAGCCTTCAAGGCAGCAGGCTTGAGGGACTCAGTAAAGATAATGGTCGGGGGAGCGCCTGTGACCCAGAGCTTTGCTGATGAGATAGGTGCAGACGGTTATGCTCCTGATGCCGCTTCCGCTGCTGATCTTGCCAAGGAGCTCATAGCATAAGGTTGGATTTCAATAAAGGCATCTGTTATTATGCAGGGTGCCTTTTTTAGTTGTATGCCGCGGCCACTTATGGGAATAATGTTATATTAGCAGATTTTGTTAGGAGTACACATTGTGAGCAAGGGTACATATATAGCTGTTTGCATTTTCCTTTCTGCATTATTCCTGTTAGTCGTCCCAGGGCCGGTCTCAGCAGAGGGGCGGGGCAAAGTGGTCATAGTTTTTATCGATAGAGTCAGCCTAAGTGATCTTATAGAGGCTGATATGCCCAACCTTGATCGTTTGATGTCCAGCGGCGGCATGGGACTTATGACTACGAATACGGGAGGCAGCCGTTCACAGCGGGATGCATACCTGACGATGGGTGCCAGCGCCAGGGCGATCGGCTCAGATAAATCCATAATATCGCTGAACGCTAATGAAAAGTATCAGGATGCCCTTGCTTCCGACCTGTTCAGGCGCATTTCAGGTGAGACATGTCCTGATACGGCAGTTGTAAACCTCGGCATCTCACAGATAATTAGAAACAATGAGTCAAAACCATACACTGTCAAAATAGGTTCCCTGGGAACAGCCTTAAGGGATGCTGGCCTGATCCCTGCGGTGATCGGTAACTGCGATACGCCCAATGAGCTGAAGCGCTATCTTCCGGGCTTTCTTATGGATGACAGGGGCATCGTTCCATTGGGCTATGTTGACAGCGGATACCTTGAGCAGGATCCATACAGGCCTTTCGGCATCAGGACAAATTACGAGATCCTGTTTGAGCGGGTTGAGGACCTGTGGGACAAATGCGATGTCCTGGCGATACAGCTTGGCGATACATCCAGGTCCGAGGATTTCAGGTACGAGGCATCGGATGAGCTGAACAGGGTATACAAGATGCTTGCCCTGGAGGAAAGCGATACATTTTTAGGAAGGCTGCTGGATAAGCTGGATCTTGAAACTGACCTGATCATGGTCATGTCAGCCTTGAATCCTGCCAGCGATCTTTCTGTGAACAATCGGCTGAGTCCTGTCATAATCGCCGGAAAGGGGTTCAGCAAAGGATTACTGACGTCCGCATCCACCAAGCGTAAGGGCATAATAACAAATATGGATATAGGCCCTACTGTGCTAGGCTTTTTCGGCATTGATAAGCTTGCAGTACAGAACGGGTCGCCGATCACTGCATTGCCGGACAGCGGGACTATTGAAGACCTGGCCTTGTTCAACATGCGCCTAGTCGAGATATATAATCAACGCGGCTTTCTTTTGAGGAGCTATGTGTTCGCCCAGATCCTTGTCATGGTAGGCGCAATGCTTATCATCCTGTTTTCTAGGAAATATATCGACCTGGTATACGCGGGCGTATTCTTTTTATTGTGTACGCCTGTTTCCTATCTCCTGCTGACCTTGTTCCACAGGCCAAACCTGGCTGGCAGCTTCATATTATCCTGGCTATTGTCCGCTGTGCTGACTGTCGCATTGTATTTTTACAGGACAGATACGGTCAACAAGCTCATGATCATAAGCATAGTTACCGCCGGGTCGATAATCCTGGACCAGCTTATAGGCGGCCCTTTGATAAAGGGTTCGCCCCTTGGATATGATGTGATAAGCGGTGCCAGGTTTTACGGTATCGGGAATGAGTATATGGGCATATTGCTCGGCGCAGTATGCGCCGGCTGCGGAGCAATGCTGGAAACTGGAGGCAGATCTTTGCACAAGGTAGTATTCCTCCTGCCTTTGCTGACTGTCATAGTTATGGGTTACCCGGGCTTAGGGGCCAATGTAGGTGGCACTATCTCGGCCGGACTGGCCTTTGCCAGCTTTTATGTGCTGGTCAGGAAAGGTAGGATCTCATTCAGGTATGTCCTGCCTATAGGCCTGTTTGCCGGTGCGGCAGTCGTCCTCATCTTCTTCATAGACAGTGTCAGGGCAGTCGGCAGCCAATCCCACCTGGGCCAGACCATCAGCCTGATACGGGAGAACGGCATTTATGAGCTGATCAATATAGTCAGTCGAAAAGTCTCGATGAACATAAAGCTATTCAAATATACTATCTGGACCCGGGTGTTCCTGCTTTCGCTGATATCGATGGTGATCCTGTTTTTCAGACCTATCGGCATAGTAAAGAATGCAGCAAAACGATATCCCATGGCTGTCAAAGGCCTGGCGGCTGGTATCATAGGCAGCATAGCAGCCTTACTGACCAATGACTCAGGCATAGTAGCAGCCGCGACCGCCATGGTATTTGCAGCGCCACCGTTCATCCTGCTGGTATGCGACTGCTTGCAGGCAGAACAGCAAGGCCGGAGATAAGGCGGATTGATCCATATGCATATCGTTGAGCTGATCGGCAAGTCTGAAGGCGGTATGAAGCGGCACTACAAGGCTCTGATCAACGGGCTCATAGAGTCAGGGCATGAGGTTGCCGCTTTGTGCAACTTTAGGGAACCCGATATTAAAGAGTTAGTTCAGATAGGGGCAGCCGTATATCACGTGGATATCAGCCTGGATCCTCCGACAGCCATTATCCCAAGTATTATATACCTGTATCGTCTTATAAAGCGGCTTGATCCTGATATAGTGCACCTGCATGGGTTTAAAGCAGGTGTTTTGGGCAGGATAGCAGCTCGCTTGGCAGGTCGCCCTGTCGTGTATACCGTCCATAACTTTGTACTGGACAATAAGAAGGGCGTAAGCCGTTTTCTGATCCGTCCCCTTGAAAAAGTAATGAAAGCCGGGACCAACGCCTATATAGCTGTATCAAAAGCCTTGAGAGACAGCATGATAGATGATTTCAGCATCGAGAGCGAAAAAATATCGGTAATATACAACTGCATATGGGATGTCAGCAGGGATGCATTCCTTGATGCAAGAAAAAAACATAACGTAGGCCAGGATGAGGTCCTGCTTGGCACGGTTGCCCGTCTCATACCCTCCAAGGGGATAGATATCCTGATAAATGCCCTGCCCCTTATTAGACAAGAAAATGTAAGGCTCATGATAGTAGGGACAGGCCCGGACGAGGGCAGGCTCCGGGAGATCACAAACGCCTTGGGTCTATCCGGCAGGGTCATATTCACCGGCCAGGTCAGCTCCATGAATGAATATTACAAAGCCTTCGACATATTTATCCTGCCTTCCCTGTCGGAAGGCATGGGTATATCCGTACTCGAGGCTATGTATTTCGGCCTGCCTGTTATAGCGACCAAAACCGGAGGCATACCTGAGCTTGTCAGGCACGGTTCTAACGGTCTGCTGATAAAGCCGGGCGACAGCGAGGGAGCAGCCAAAGCGATCGAATATCTCATCAAAAACCCGGACAAAGCTTTGGAGCTCGGAAGGCAGGCTGAATTAGACGCAGTGAAGGATTTCACTTATGACGTGATGATCAAAAAAACCCTGGAAGTATTTGATAAGGTACTGGTAAAATACAAGGCATAGGATCAACAAATAATGCAGCAGATCAAGGGGGTCTTTATTTTAATGAAAGAGTTTTTCATAAGCCATGGCAAGCATCAGGGCGGCAATCTCCTTGATACTTTGAGGTCGTATGACATGGCGCCCCCCACGCCATGCGGAGGCAAGGGCATATGCGGCAAGTGCAGGGTTAGGATACTTAAAGGGGATGCCGCTTTGTCCGCACCTTACGATCATAACCAACCCATATCCAGGGAAGAGTGGGACATGGGCTACCGGCTGGCTTGCAGGACCAGGGTCAGTGATGATCTCATCATCGAGACTCCTGACAACCATTATACAAATGGCAATATCATGACTGACAGCTTTTCTGATACCGCCATAAAACCGGCCATAATAAAAAAATACATGGAGCTTCCAAAGCCAAGTCTTGATGACCAGGCATCGGATGTGGACAGGATTGAAAGGGAAGCCTGGGGTGCAAGGGTAAGGAGCATCGATCTGGTAAGAAGAATCCCTTATATTTTAAAAGTAAATGATCACAAGGTGACCTGCGCGATTGCAGGAGATGAGATCATCGCGGTAGAAGGCGGCGACACGAGCAGCGCCTGCTACGGTGTTGCGGTCGACATAGGTACTACCACTATAGTGGGCATGCTGATCGATCTGAATACGGGAGACGAAGTCGGTATCTATTCCTGTCTCAATCCCCAGAAGCAATATGGCGATGATGTGATTTCCCGGATCGATCATACCAAGGCTTGCCCTGACGGCTTAAGCGAGCTTAGCAGCTTGATGATCGGTCAACTGAATGACATGCTCCGGCATTTCTGCAGCAAATACGATATATCACGTGCTAGCATATACCACATGAACCTCGTCGGCAACACAGTGATGATGCATATTCTTGCATCCGTATCAGTTGACTCGATCGCCGTGTCACCCTTCAATCCCGTATTCACCAGGTTTACTGGAGCCAGGGGAAAGGACTTTGGCTTCGAAATGTGCCCGGAAGGCCTGGTGACCATTCTGCCCACACCGGCGGGATATATAGGCGCTGATACTATTGCCTGCATATCCGCATGCGGAATGGCAAACCAACAAGGCTTGTCCCTGATGATCGACATAGGCACCAACGGCGAGATAGCCCTGGGCAACAAGGATACTATAGCAGCCTGTGCTGCGGCGGCCGGCCCTGCCTTCGAGGGCGGACATATAGAATGTGGAGTGGGGGGTATAGCTGGCGCGATCAACAAAGTGGTATTTGAAAAAGATAGCGTCTCATATACGACGATAAATGGCGCTCCTGCCCTGGGGATATGCGGATCCGGCCTCGTCGATGCAATAGCGGGTATGCTGAAGCTGGGTCTGATCGAGTCTACCGGCAGGATGATCACCAGGCAGGAGGCTGAAGCAAGGTTTTCAACTGAAATAGCGAGCCGATTGCGTGAATACTCGGGCAAATCTTGTTTTATGATCGCTTCGAAGGAAACGGGAGCCCAAAGGGATATTTATATTACCCAGAAAGACATTAGGGAGGTACAGCTGGCGAAAGCAGCCATTACGGCAGGCGTTAAGGTCCTTATGAATGAATGCAAGGCGGATTACTGCGATATTGAGCACGTTTATCTTGCCGGGGGCTTTGGCAATTACATAGACATGGACAGCGCTGCAGCCATTGGCCTCATACCCGGAGAGCTAAGGGACAAGGTCGTACCCATAGGGAACGGGGCCCTGACCGGCGCCAAGCTGTCGCTAAAGTCAAGCGACTATATGGCAGATACAAGCAGGATATATAAATTGATCAAATACGTGGAGCTCTCCTCAAGGCCGGATTTCCAGGACTTCTTTGTAGACTGCATGGAGTTGGCGTGAAAAAGGAGGCTTTAAAGCCTCCTTTAACACTATTAACCTAAAATATGATACCCGCTGTCTACATGTATATTCTCACCGGTGATGCCCCTGGACAGGTCGCTTAGAAGGAAAACCGCAGTATCTCCGACCTCTTCCTGGGATGTCAGCTTTCTTAATGGCGCTCTCTCTTCAAAGGTTTTAAGGAAGGTATTGAAATCCTTTATGCCTTTGGCAGACGCTGTCTTGATAGGCCCGGAAGAAACGGAGTTCACCCTGATATTTTCCGGCCCAAGATCCATGGCAAGATATCTGACGGAAGCCTCCAAAGCAGCCTTGGCCACCCCCATGACGTTGTAGTTAGGTACTACCCGTTCCCCTCCAAGATAGGTCAGGGTGACTATGCTGCCGCCTTCGGTCATAAGGGGTCTTGCATATTTTGCAACAGCTGCGAGGGAATAGGCGCTAATGTTTTGCGCGAGCAGGTAGCCTTCCCTGGAGGTATCATAGTAATGGCCTTCCAGCTCTTCCCGCTTTGCAAAGGCTATACTATGGACTATGCCGTGCAGTACACCGTATTTTTGACCTATTTGGTCAAACAAGCCGGCGATATCCTCATCCACTGTCACGTCACATGGATAGAGTGATACATTTGGGATGTCGGCTGTCAGCTGGCGTACACTGTCACCTAGTCTTTCCCCCTGGTATGTAAATATAAGGTTGGCGCCGGCTTTCAAGCATGATTGGGCAATACCCCAGGCTATGCTCCATTTGTTGGCTACTCCCATAATAAGGATGTTTTTGTTCTCCAGCAGTTTGCTCATAGCGTTCATTCCTCCCTTGAGAGTTTTTATCATTATACATTTATTATACTTACCCTGACAACAGAGTTGTCCAAAAATGTGGTATTGCATTAGCATTTCACATGTGTTAAGATACAGTTTGAAAGTAGGAGAGATTTTCCGTTTTTATGCATTTAAAGTTAGAAATAGCCTGAAACAGGTTAGAATAATAATAACAGATGCAGACAATCTCATTGCATTATTAAGGAGGACGCAGCAATTGAAAGTTACAGCAGAAAAAACAGACACAAATAAAGTAAAACTCGAAATCCATGTCGATCCAGAGACTTTTGAACGGGGAATGGAGAAATCATACCTAAAGAACAGGAAGAACATATCGATACCTGGATTCCGCAAGGGCAAGGTCCCGAGAAAGATTATAGAAAGGTATTATGGCGAAGCCATATTCTATGAAGATGCAGTAAACGAAATATTCCCAGCTGCCTATGACGAGGCTGTTCGCGAGGCCAACATAGAGCCGGTAGACAGGCCTGAGATCGACATCGTTCAGATCGGTAGCGGCCAGGACCTGATCCTCACAGCCCTGGTTACAGTCAAGCCCGAGGTAGAACTTGGACAATACAAAGGTATAGAAGTAACCAGGACGGAGTATAATGTAACAGATGATGACGTAGACCATCAGCTTCATCATGTTGTCGAACGCAATGCAAGATGGATATCGGTGGAACGTGCCGTGAAAGAGGGGGACAGGGTCACCCTGGACTATACAGGCACCATCGACGGTAAAGAGTTCCCCGGCGGCGCGGCTGAGAAATATATCCTTGAGATCGGTTCAGGTCATTTCATACCCGGCTTTGAAGAACAGCTCACAGGTATGATGCCTGGCGAGGAAAAAGACATAAATGTCACCTTTCCGGAAAAATATCATGCGGAAGAGCTGCAGGGCAAGGCTGCAGTATTCCATGTAAAAATACATGAGGTCAAGGAAAAGGAACTGCCGGCTCTGGATGACGAGTTCGCAAAGGATGTCAGTGAATTCGATACCCTTGACGAGTACAAAGCGGATATAAAGAAAAGGCTGGTCGATGCCGCGGAAGCAAGGTCCAGGAATGATATGGAAAATGAGCTGATCAGGAAGGTAGTCGACAATGCCAAGGTCGAGATCCCTGATGTAATGGTAGAAAATGAGATAGACGATATGGTTAGGGATATGGATTACCGTATGAGGTACAACGGCCTGACACTGGACCAGTACCTAAAAATGACCAATACTACATTGGATGATTTAAGGGCACAATTTAAGGAAGATGCATACAATAGAGTTAAGACACAGCTGGTTCTCGAAAGCATAGCAAAGGCTGAGAATATCGAGGCTACTGATGAGGACCTGGAAAAGGAATACGCAAGACTGGCTGACCAGTACAAGCAAAGCATAGAAGAGGTAAAGAAGAATTTCGCTAACAGTACTGGATATATAAGCAACAGTATCAAAGTCAACAAGACGATCGACTTTCTAATAGATAATTCAGTAGTAACAGTTAAACCAGCCCAGGACTTGCATAGTGAGGAGAAAGAAAATTAAACGGATGGGAGGAGAACGACTGTGAATCTTGTACCGATAGTGGTGGAACAGACGAATCGCGGTGAAAGATCCTACGATATATATTCACGACTGCTGCAGGAACGTATAGTATTCCTTGGCGGTGAAATAACGGATGTTACTGCCAGCCTGGTCGTAGCACAGCTTCTGTACCTGGAAGCCGACGACCCGGATAAGGACATAAGGCTTTACATAAACAGCCCCGGCGGATCGGTAACCGCCGGTATGGCTATTTATGATACCATGCAGTATATTAAATGCGATGTATCTACGATCTGCATTGGATTGGCAGCGTCGATGGGCGCATTTTTACTGGCTGCCGGTGCAAAGGGCAAGCGCTTTGCCCTGCCCAACAGTGAGATAATGCTGCATCAACCCCTAGGAGGTGCCAGGGGACAAGCAACCGATATTATGATACATGCCGAGCAGATATTGAAAATAAAGAGGACCCTGAACAGGATCCTGTCTGAAAGGACAGGACAGCCGATTGAAAGGATAGAGAAGGATACGGACAGAGACTTCTTTATGTCTGCGCAGGAGGCAAAGAATTACGGCCTTATAGACGAGGTAATAGTCTCCCGCTGATAGCGGATAAAGAGGTGAAACGATGGCAAGATATGAAGAAAAAAAGCAGCTTAAGTGCTCTTTTTGCGGAAAAACCCAGGACCAGGTAAGGAGATTGGTTGCCGGTCCCGGTGTATATATATGCGATGAATGTATAGAGCTTTGCCAGGAGATCATCGAAGAAGAATTTGAAGATGCTTCTGAACTCGAATTGAAGGACATACCCAAACCTGCTGAGATAAAGCAGATACTGGATCAATATGTGGTCAGCCAGGAGGAAGCCAAGAAAAAGCTGGCTGTTGCAGTTTATAACCACTACAAGCGTATAAACAGTGACAGCAAGAATGATGATGTGGAGCTGCAAAAGAGCAATATCGTCATGCTGGGCCCAACAGGGTCCGGCAAGACCCTGTTGGCTCAGACCCTGGCCAAGATCCTGAACGTACCCTTTGCAGTGGCAGATGCGACATCCCTCACCGACGCCGGATATGTGGGCGAGGACGTGGAAAACATACTGCTAAAGCTGATACAGGCTGCAGATTTCGACATCGAGCGGGCGGAAAAAGGGATCATCTATATAGATGAAATAGACAAGATAGCCAGGAAATCAGAGAACCCGTCCATAACAAGGGATGTATCGGGTGAAGGTGTGCAACAGGCCCTGCTCAAGATCCTGGAGGGTACGGTAGCAAGCGTACCGCCCCAGGGCGGCAGAAAGCACCCCCACCAAGAGTTTATCCAGATAGACACGACCAACATACTCTTCATATGCGGCGGTGCCTTCGACGGTATCGATAAGATCATCCAAAAGCGTATCGGCAAAAAGTCGATAGGCTTCGGCGCAGATGTACAAAGCAACGTGCAACGGGATATCGGTGAGATCCTGAAGCATATCCTGCCCGAAGACCTGCTGAAGTACGGCTTGATTCCTGAGTTTGTAGGACGACTTCCAGTCATAGCCACCTTGAACAGCCTGAACGAAGAGGCCCTGATAAGCATACTGACAGAGCCCAAGAACGCTTTGGTGAAGCAATACCAGAAGCTCTTTGAAATGGATGGCGTTTCACTGGAGTTTGAAGAAGAGGCGCTGAAGGTGATTGCTAAGAAGGCCATAGAAAGAAAAACCGGCGCCAGGGGCTTGAGGGCGATACTGGAAGAGATCATGCTGAACGTCATGTATGAGATCCCGTCCAGGGGCGATGTAGAAAAGTGCATCATCACCAAGGATACGATCCTGAACAATATGGAGCCTATCTTGATACTGGCTGACAGTCAAAAGCCAGGGAAAACGGCCAAGAAGGTCAAGGAGAAAAAAGAATCCGTTTCTTGATAAAAAGGAGCTGAATAGCTCCTTATTATTTTAGTGCCTTCTTCCATTTTTTATCGGATACCTTGGATAGAAAGCAATAATATACAGCATACTAACATTAAATATGTTAAAGCTGTATATGAAAGGAAGAAAGGCGTTGTTGAGTGATGCATTGGTGATCATACAGTTCTTTTTTGCAGTTGTGATAGGGCTGTATTTCCTGAACCTGTTAAGAAGCCAGCAAAGCAACAAGGTAGCGATCGACAAGGAATCAAAAAAGGAAATGGAAAATCTCCAAAGACTTAGAGAGATTTCGCTGACCGAGCCACTGTCAGAGAAGACCAGGCCGAAGACCTTTGAAGACATAATAGGCCAGGAGGACGGTATAAAGGCTTTGAAAGCTGCCCTGTGCGGCCCGAACCCCCAGCATGTGATAATTTATGGCCCTCCCGGCATAGGGAAGACCTGTGCAGCCAGGCTTGTGCTGGAAGAAGCAAAGAAGAACCCCAACTCCCCATTCAAGCGCAACGCAAAGTTTGTAGAGATCGATGCCACTTCATTGCGCTTTGATGAGCGCAGTATAGCCGACCCCCTCATCGGGTCCGTCCATGACCCTATATACCAAGGCGCAGGCCCGCTGGGCATAGCCGGTATACCCCAGCCAAAGCCCGGCGCTGTAACAAAGGCCCATGGAGGGATCCTTTTCCTCGATGAGATAGGGGAGTTGCATCCTATCCAGATGAACAAGCTGCTCAAGGTGCTGGAGGACAGGAAGGTATTTTTGGAAAGCGCCTACTACAACTCGCAGGACACCAATATACCGCGCCATATACATGAGATATTCCAGAAAGGACTGCCGGCAGATTTCAGGCTGGTAGGAGCGACTACGCGGAGCAGCAGCGAAATACCGGCGGCTATTCGTTCACGCTGCCTTGAGATATATTTCAGAGCCCTCACCCAGGATGAAATTTGCACCATTGCAAGGAATGCGGCGAAAAAAGGTAACTTTGGCATAGAGGAAAGCGCTGTCCAGATAGTAGGGAAATACGCGAGCAACGGTCGGGATGCCGTAAACATAATCCAGCTTGCAGGTGGAGTTGCGCTTACTGAAGGCCGCAGCACGATCACTACACAGGATGTGGAATGGGTGGTCCAAAACGGGAATTATACGCCCCGGCCGGACAAAAAAGTATGGGATGCTCCGAGGGTAGGGTGTGTGAATGGCTTGGCGGTATATGGTCCCAACATGGGCGCCGTGATGGAGATCGAAGCGACAGCTGTACCGGCTGCCAAAGGCAAGGGCGAGGTCATTGTGACAGGCATAATAGACGAAGAGGAAATGAACAGCGAAAGCAAAAAGGTTCGCAGGAAGAGCACGGCCAAGGGTTCAGTCGACAACGTCATGACCATCTTGCGCAATTGCTTTAACATAAACACAAGAAACTACGACATCCATATCAACTTCCCGGGCGGTACGCCTGTTGACGGCCCGTCTGCCGGGATAGCCATACTGACAGCAGTATACTCGGCTATAACCGGGTTGCCCGTTGACAACAAGCTGGCCATGACAGGGGAGCTGTCCATACAGGGGTATGTAAAGCCTGTTGGGGAGGTACCGGCTAAGGTCAATGCTGCGATACATGCTGGGGCAAGCAGAGTCATAATACCGTCAGAAAACTGGCAGGACAATATCAAAAATGAAAAGATAGAGGTCATACCGGTAAAGAGAGTCGAAGAGGTGATAGAGCTTGCAGTCCGGGAAATCTGGGACAATAGCACGAAAATAGGGATAAGCAAGGACTCGGCGCTGCTTTCGGCTTCGTCAGCCCCGGACAATGCAGAAAAACTGATAAAGAAGGCTTTGCATTGACCCGGGTTGGATATCCCCAATCGATATGTATTGGAAAATTGTTAACCGGTAGGACAAAATTGCATGATGGCAGACATTCGGGTATAATATACTGGTCAGTATTAGTTGGACAAGGAGTTGAAACCGGATGAGCAACGACGATATCAAAAGATTGCCCCTCTTGCCCTTAAGGGGGCTTACTATATTTCCATACATGGTGTTGCACTTTGATGTGGGCAGGGCAAAATCGATCGCTGCCCTGGAAGCTGCCATGGTCGACAATCAGGAAATATTCCTTGTTACCCAAAAGGATTCGAAAATCGAGGATCCTACGGTAGATGACATATATGAGGTTGGTACTATCTCGAAAATCAAACAGCTGCTCAAGCTCCCCGGAGATTCAATAAGAGTCCTGGTGGAGGGGCTGGAAAGAGGCAGGATACTGGAATACACCAAGGAAGACTCTCACTTTGAAGTCGAGCTGATGACCCCCGAGGACTACGACAAAAAAGAGATAGAGCTGCAGCTTGAAGCCGCTTCACGAAGTGTGCTGTCGGCCTTTGAGAAATATGTAAAGCTCAGCAATAAAATATCTCCTGAGATACTCCTGACAGTAATGACCCTGGAAGACAATGAAAGGCTGGCTGACATAATAGCAGCTAATACCCTGGTGAAAATCGAGGACAAGCAGTGCATCCTTGAGGCCTTCGATCCGATAGAGAGGCTCGAGAGCCTGTATGAGATCCTTATCAGGGAAACAGAGATACTTGAGATAGAAAACAAAATAAGCATGAGGGTCAAAAAGCAGATCGACAAGGTCCAGCGGGAATACTACCTGAGGGAGCAGCTGAAAGCCATCCAGAAGGAATTGGGCGAATCGGACGGTATTTCCAACGAGATAGAGGAGTACCGGAAAAGGATAGAAGAGGCAAAGCTACCCGAGGAAGCATATGAGAAGGCGAACAAGGAGCTTGTCAGGCTGGCAGACATGGCTCCGGGCTCTGCTGAAGGGTCAGTGATCAGGACATACCTGGACTGGATCCTGGATCTTCCATGGAACCATGAGACCGTTGACAACCTGGACCTGACCAATGCGGAAAGGATACTAAATGAAGACCATTACGGGATGGAAAAGGTCAAGGAACGCGTTATTGAGTACCTGGCCGTAAGGCAACTCACAAAGAATATGAAGGGCCCCATACTATGCTTCGTTGGGGCTCCAGGAGTGGGCAAAACCTCTGTTGCCAAGTCCATCGCGCGAGCGCTCAACCGGAAGTTTGTACGCATGTCGGTGGGCGGCGTCCGGGATGAAGCCGAGATCCGAGGCCACAGGCGCACATATGTAGGGGCGATACCAGGCCGGATCATTGCTTCCATCAAGCAGGCAGGGACAAAAAACCCAGTGTTCCTGCTGGACGAGATAGACAAGATGAGTAGCGATTTCAGGGGCGATCCCGCCTCTGCCCTGCTGGAGGTGCTCGATGCGGAGCAAAACTATGCCTTCAGAGACCATTACCTGGAGCTTGCCTTTGACTTGTCCAGGGTGATGTTCCTGACTACGGCCAATACCCTTGACACGATCCCACGGCCGCTGCTTGATCGCATGGAGGTCATCCATATATCAGGGTATACTGAGGAAGAAAAGCTCAATATAGCATCGAAGTACCTTATCCCGAAGCAAATGAAGGAGCACGGCATGGCTGAGAACAGCCTTTCCATATCCGACAAGACCATCCGGAGCATAATCAACCATTATACCAGGGAATCCGGAGTAAGGAACCTGGAAAGGCAGATCGCGGCCATATGCAGGAAGGCTGCCAGGATATTGATCGATAAAAAGATAGAGAAAGTAAGGGTCACCGAATCCAACCTGGAAAAATTCCTTGGCATCCCGCGCTACAGGTACAACAAGGCCGAGCAAAACGATGAAATAGGAATTGCAACCGGATTGGCCTGGACATCCGTCGGCGGGGAGACATTATCCATCGAGGTCGTATCCATGCCAGGCACAGGCAAGCTCGTGCTGACGGGCCAGCTCGGTGATGTCATGAAGGAATCGGCCAGGGCGGGGTTCAGCTATATAAGGTCCAGATCGAAGGAGTTCGGGCTGCCGGACGACTTTCATGATAAAACCGATATTCATATACACATCCCTGAGGGAGCCATCCCAAAAGACGGGCCTTCGGCTGGCATCACCATGACCCTGGCTGTTACATCAGCCCTGCTTGATATACCTGTAAAAAGCAATGTAGCTATGACAGGCGAGATCACTTTAAGAGGTCGTGCCCTTCCGATCGGGGGTCTGAAGGAGAAAATCCTTGCTGCACACAGGGCCGGGATCACAAAAGTCATCATACCTAAGGGCAATGAAAAGGATCTTGCGGACATACCTGCAAACATCAAAAAGAAGCTGGATATCGTCATGGTCGAGACCATGGACGAGGTCCTCAGGCATGCTTTATCCAGGCTGCCGGCGGGTATAGCGGATGAAGATAAATAATGCCAGGTTTGTGGTCAGTGCAGCAAATAAGGGCCAGTATCCGGCTGACAGTCTGATGCATATCGCCCTGGTCGGCAAGTCCAATGTGGGCAAATCATCATTGATAAATGCGATCACAGGCCGCTCCAGGCTTGCCCTTGTAAGCAGCGAACCCGGGAAAACCAGGCTGATAAATTTTTACCTGGTCAATGAAAGCTTCTACCTTGTGGATCTCCCGGGATATGGGTTTGCAAGGGTTTCAAAAACTGAAAAGCAAAAGTGGGGCAGCTTGATCGATGAATATTTTGCCAATGCCAAGCAGCTTGGGCTGATAATAATGCTGGCCGATATCCGGCATGCCCCCACAAGTGAAGACATGCAGATGGCCGAATGGATCCGGTACTACGATATACCGGTCATCATAGCAGCTGCGAAGTCTGATAAACTGGGTAAAACCAGGGTCAAACCGCGGGCGCTTCAAATCAGGAAGGATCTGGGCTTTTCAGATGATGTGAAGGTCATCCCCTGCTCATCCGTGAGCAAGCAGGGGATAGAAGAACTTATCGATGCCATAGGCAGTATCGTAGTAAAAAGCAGCTCTCCATAAGGGCTGCTTTAGTCATTCCTTGTCATCGCCTGTTTCATCCTCAGGGTTAATGATGATGCTGACATTTCCAAGCATGATTTCCTCCTTTCCGTCTTTAGCTTCTTCATTGCTTGCATCCCTTTCCATAGTATCCGCTATGCTTACATCCACTTCGGCCTGGCCGGCTGAATAGCTGCTGGCTGCCGGCTTTGGCCTGCGAAAGGGCCTTGATTTGTATAGGGCATTTTTGCTGCGTAATTGCTCGATATCAAAGGTAAGCTTCTTTACCTGTGTGCTAAGCTGGTACAAGCTCATATCCTTCTGCCTGATATATTCCTTTATTTGAAGCAGTGCAGTGTACAGATCGTCCAGCCTTGATTCAAGCTCTGCCAGGCTTTTTTCTTCATACTGTTCCTGTGCAGCCGGGCTGACAAGCTCAGCGGCGGCTTCAGCGTTATTTTCAGTATCTGCATCTGCAAGATTTGAATTTTCATAATTATGATCCATTTCTGTAAGGCTTTGGACATTCCAGGTAAAGCCAGGATACCCGTCCCCGTACATATTGATAGGTTCATTACTTTTTCCATCATTCGTGATGACGATGTATGGGCAAACCTTTTCCCGTTCAACTCTCTTAATCTCATAGACACCGCTGCTGTTCCTTTGCAGCAGGCAGTACAAGGCTTTTGTCCCCTCCATCCAAAAGCATGCAGGCTTATGTGCTGACACCAGCATTGGATGCTCAATATCCTGCGTGCTGAAATATATAGGAACGTCTTCAGTAATGCGCCCCCTGATATCGTTTTTATCGATCTTTTTATAGTAAAGCACCTGCTTTCCTAATGACTCCTCATTCCATATGATGTGGATATGGCCGGAATTATCCGGAAGACAGGAAAAGGACCTGCATCTGCCCGGCCTTTCAAAGAGCATATTCTTTTCTGACCAGGTCAGCGAGCCCTCGTCAAAGATGCTCAGATAAAAGACTGTTTTGCCATGCAGTTCTCTTTTGTAAAACAAGTACAGGCCACCGTGATTGTCGGCCTTAATATCAAGGGGCGAGAACGCGGCGCCTGATACGAACTTCAGGGGTTCGGGCCTTTTCCAGGTCCCTGCCTCGAGCACATAATGAATGAGCTTATCCTTGGCGGTTGGCAGGGAGCTTTCTACATAATAAAACATGTGGAGCCTGCCCTGGCTGAATATAAGCTTGAGAAAGGTGATATTCTCAAATCCAGAGCTTATCCTGTAGATGCTTCGTTTATGCCATTCCCCGTTAGCAAGCTCATACAGCCAGAGCTCCCTTGACTTAAGATAAGCCAGGATCATGATCCTGTCATCATTCAGGACTGTAGCGCTGTAATATTTGACCGGCTGCATGTCCAGGGGAACAGGTGAAGTCCAACCGATTTCAAGCCTTTTGGAATAGTATAGCCTCTGATCATCGATGTAATAGTACCAAAGCGTGCCAGAGGCTTGTTTGATCAGGCAGCCCGTACCTTTTTCACTGACCATACCATCAACTCCGAACAATACTTCTTAGTAATGAATATGAAAAATCGAACGGAAATATCTCAAAAGTGCGTACACAAGAAAACAGCTAGCTACATATTATGCTATTGGAGATTCGCATCTTCGTAATCCAAGAGGAAAAGGAGGTTTGCTGATGTCTTTCTATTCCTACAAAAATGAAGGGAATCCTCGTTGCCCGGGCAGGATCGGCTCTGAGGGATTAAAGAAGATAACCGAAAAGGTATGTATCCAGGTCAACAAGGTATATGATTCGTGCTTACAGCAGGAAACACTTGAAGATGTCAGGATCTATCTGAAGGATGTCAAAGGGTGCAAGACCTTTGATCCACCGCTTAACTTTATAAGCTGCAGGAGTACTACAGTCAAGGGTAAGCTGGTAGGGACCCGCATTGACAGATTGCCTGACCGCCCGAACTTCGCCAGGGTAAGGACCAAGGTCGAGATCCCGATCGAGGTGATCTTCGAGGATGAACAAGGCAGGCAGGGCACAGGCGATGCAGTGATCACTGTTCCCAAGGATGTTATACTGTACGTACCGGACGAATCTGTAATACCATTCAAACTGGAAAGCGTTGTAAACGCTGTTTGTGTATCAGGCGAGTTTGTTCCCGGGGATACCTTCAGGTTCGATGTAGACGTTTGCGTCACTATAATCCTGAAGATCGTTGCCAAGGTAGAACTGCTGGTTCCTTCCTTCGGTTTCTGCGAGATCCCGCCCTGCGAGGAATTTGCCGAGCAGGTATGCGACGAGATATTCGACCTGCCGCTGTTCCCGCCGCAGCTCGAAGATGTGCTTGAGCGGAGGAACAGGCGCAAGAACAGGGTGTTTGAACAAGAGGAAGGCCACGACGAGGATGAATAATGCCAAATCAGATGAGCAGCCCCACGGCTGCTCATTTGATATATCAGGCATTCATGCATATGTAACGTCACGGATGACAGGATCCACGTCCGGCCGTAGACGGTATCAAGCTTATGAAAAAAGGCTTCCCGTTTGTCCGGAAGCCTTGATCTGTTTGGTGCCGAAGGTGGGACTCGAACCCACACGGTATTGCTACCACTGGATTTTGAGTCCAGCGCGTCTGCCAATTCCACCACTTCGGCATATCTTTGGAACATTAGTTATATTAACATAACCGGACCGATTATGCAATATAGTTGTTGTTTTTTATTTACTCTCAGGCGGAACTTTACGGCAAAAAATGCGTCTAATGCTAATGAAGAGGGTGATGCCGATGAAATGTCGTACATTTTCATCATATATAAGCCGTTATCTTGATGGCCGGCTTGGGTCCAAAGCATCCGGCATGATTGAAAAACATATCTCAGAGTGTGCTGGTTGCGGGGCTGAACTGGAGAAATCCCAAAGGCTTAGAAAGCTTATGGCTGCGATGCCGGAGCAGCCGCTGCCAGATACGCTCCATCGAAAGATCATAGGAAGCATTGCAGCGGAAAATATGGGCAAGAGCAAGGAGCGCAAGCCATTATATCCCAGAGTCCTTGTCCCGGTTGCAGCAGCCTTTTTAGCCCTGTTCCTATGCCTCAATATGGTCAGGCCGGATACCCCTCTCCTGGCCAAGGTAGGGTCATCACCATGCGAAAGCTACGTGGCACAGGACCCGGAACTGGACCCGGAAGGCAGCTCGCCCGATTTTAACTATATCGGGGAAGGTATCAGAGACGGAAGGACGAAAGATACAGCCAAGAAAGCTGGTTCCTTTGGACTTTACTATTACACGAAGTACGGAGCCTTGCTGATAACATCCCTGACTTCAGCGTTCGTTATATATGATTGGATAAAGAGTAAAAAGTGAAGCGCAAGCTTCATTTTTTTATATCTTGTTGCTGCATTGTATTTCTGGGCTGATTATGATAAATTCAAATAGTGATAATATATGGTGTGATATAATTATGCAAGTCTAAAAAAAGCGGGAGATAAGCGATGAAAAATACAATATTAGCAATAGACGGCAACAGCCTGCTTCACAGGGCATTTTATGCCATACCCCTGTTGTCCAATAAAAAGGGTGTATATACAAATGCCCTGTTCGGTTTCCTGAATATGCTTATAAAGCTTGTAAATGATCACAAGCCATACACTGTTGCCGTAGCCTTTGATAAAAAAGGGCCTACCTTCAGGCATAAGACATACGGACCATACAAGGCAACCAGGCAGAAAGCCCCCGAAGAGCTGCTGCCCCAGCTGGAGCTTGCAAGGGAGCTGATGTCCAATCTTAATATACCTGTATATGAAATCGATGGATATGAGGCCGATGACATACTTGGAACCATATCCAGGAAGGCTGATGAAAGTCGGATCCCCGCAATCCTGGTTACCGGCGACAGGGACGCACTGCAGCTGGTATCAGAAAATACTTCTGTATTGCTCACCCAAAAGGGCATATCAGTTACGCACAGGTTTGACGAGGCGGAACTGCATAAGGAGTACGGGCTGACACCCCGGCAGTTCATTGACATGAAAGGGCTTATGGGTGACAGCTCGGACAATATACCAGGGGTACCGGGGATCGGGCAGAAAACCGCTGTCAAGCTTTTAGCCGAGTATGGCTCACTCGAGAACATCCTGGACAATATAGAAAATATCAGCGGCAAAAAACTAAAGGAAAACCTTGTACTGTATCGCCATAGTGCTCTGCTCAGCAAGGAGCTCGCTACGATATGCAGGGACGTACCTATAGATATAGCCTTTTCACAGGAACCATATGAGTTTCCAAAGACAGCAAAGCTAAAGGACTATCTGGCCGAGCTTGAGCTCAACAGCATAATAAACAAGCTGGGCCTGGACGACCTTAAGACCGAAGCGGGAGCTGCCAGTGCAGTAGGAACAGAAAAAGCGGACAAGCTCTACCACGATATATATGACCTAAAGGAAATTCATATGCTTGTAGACCGGCTTCTTAAGCAGAAGGAGGTCGCGATCGCGGCTGGGAAGGCTATGACTGTTGCCTGGGACCCTCATGAAGTATACAGGATAAACTTCAGGGAGGACCTCCTGGGCAACGGTGTAGATTATTATGAATGCCTGAACGCGCTGAAGCCTTTTTTTGAGAGCAGCAAGGTCAGCAAGATCATGCATGACAGTAAAAAGGCTATCCTGGAGCTGGCCAGGTGCGGTATCAATATCACCGGGCTCAGCTTTGATACCCTGATCGGGGCATACCTGCTGGATCCGACCCGTAGCAAATATGCACCGGAGCAGTTGGTCTACGACTACCTGCGTCGGGATACAAATGCGGCTGATGCCGGCGATATCCTGGAGCTGGCCGGATGCATGGCTAGTGAGCTTCATAAGCTTGGCATGGATGATTTGTATTATAGGATAGAGCATCCATTGATCCCGGTCCTGGCTGACATGGAACTGACGGGCTTCAAGGTCGACAAGGACAAGCTGAACGAGCTGGATGTCCTTTTCAGCGCGGAGGTAGAAAGGCTGACAGAAGAGATCATATCCCTGGCCGGTATTGAGTTCAACATCAACTCGACCAGGCAGTTGGGCGAGGTACTGTTTGAAAAGCTTATGCTGCCGGTCCAGAAAAAGACGAAAACCGGCTACTCCACAGATATCGAGGTGCTTGAGCGGCTGCTGGGCGTTCATCCTATCATAGAGAAGCTAATCGAATACAGGCAGATGACAAAGCTCAAATCCACCTATATAGACGGGCTGCTCCAGGTCATCGACAAGTCTGACGGAAAGATCCATTCCAGCTTCAACCAGGCGGTTACGGCAACAGGCAGGATAAGCAGCACTGAGCCTAACCTGCAGAACATCCCTGTTAAGATGGAGCTGGGGCGCCAGATACGCAAGGTCTTCACAGCCAGCAGCGGGGATCATGTGCTCCTTGATGCCGATTATTCACAGATAGAGCTCAGAGTCCTTGCACATATATCCCAGGATCCCATCCTTATCAAGTCATTCAAGAACAATGAGGACATACACAGGAGGACTGCATCTGAAATACTAGGCATACCCATGGAACAGGTCACAGAAGAACAGCGCAGCAACGCCAAAGCGGTCAACTTCGGGATAGTATACGGCATAAGCGATTTCGGCCTTGCAAGAAACCTTCACATAAGCAGGGCAAAGGCCAAAATGTATATAGAGAGCTATCTTAGCCGATACTCGAAGGTGAAGGAATACATGGAAAGAATTGTTGAAGAAGGCAGGAAAAATGGTTACGTCACTACCTTGTTCAACAGGCGGCGTGAGTTGCCCGAGCTTAAGTCCAGAAATTTCAACATAAGAAGCTTCGGCGAGCGGATCGCCTTGAATACGCCCATCCAGGGCACGGCGGCGGACATCATAAAAATAGCGATGGTCAATGTATATAAAGCGCTGAAAAGCAGGGGGTTACTTTCAAAGCTGATACTCCAGGTGCACGACGAGCTAATACTGGATGTTTACAAGCCGGAACTGGATGAGGTGAAGGCGATCGTCAGGCATGAAATGGAAAATGCCGCTCGACTCCTGGTGCCTCTTGTTGTGGATATTGGTATTGGGAATACATGGTATGATGCCAAATAGGAGTGACAGATGAAGGTTATAGGTATCACCGGTGGGATTGGATCAGGAAAATCAACAGTAACAGCAATGATCAGGGATCTGGGTATCCCTGTCATAGATGCGGATGAGATATCAAGAAAGCTGTCTGAAAAAGGCGGCAAGGTATGGCAGGCTATTTATGACTCCTTTGGGCCCGGATTCTTTCTGCCTGATGGGGCGCTGGACCGCAGGGCTCTGGCTGAGCTGGTGTTTTCAGACGGGGACAAAAGGGAAATGCTCAACAGGCTTACCCATCCTCTGATCAGGCAGGAGGTCCTGAAGAGGATCGAGGAAATCAGGAGGAAGGGACTGCACAGGATAGTCTTTGTGGATGTTCCCTTGCTTTTTGAATCGGGCTGGGACCAAATGGTCGATGAAACCTGGGTGGTTGCTGTACCGGAAAATATTCAGATAGAACGGCTGATCAAGCGGGACGGCTTTACCGTCAGCCAGGCAAGGCAAAGGATAAGGAGCCAGATGAGCCTGGAGGAAAAATGCAAAAGGGCGGATATAGTAATCGACAACTCATTGTCTTTAGAGTATACAAGGGAACAGGTATTGAGGCAGCTTGAGCAAAGGGTACAGGAGGGCAGATGATGCAACGGCAAAAAGGCCGAAAAGCCCGCAGGATCGCGCTTGTCCTGGCTTTCACAATATTTGTTTCCGGGTATATGCTCTATCAAAGCGATTATGTCAAGCGGATCAGGTATCCCCTTAAGTATAAGGAGCATATACAAAGGTATGCTGCCGAATATTCCCTTGATTCATGCCTGGTTGCGTCAGTGATATGGGTTGAAAGCAAATATGATACCAGCGCCGTATCCAGGAAAAATGCCATGGGCCTGATGCAGCTCATCCCTGAAACAGCAAGGTGGGGTGCTGCGAAAATTGGGATACAGGATTTTAACGAATCCATGCTTTTTGATCCCGATGTAAATATCAGGCTCGGGTGCTGGTATCTGAGCTACCTTATTCGCCAGTTCCCTGACGATATCCGGCTCGTGCTGGCTGCCTACAACGGCGGGATAGGCAATGTCAAGGCATGGCTGGAAAACAAGGAGTACAGCGCAGACGGAAAAACTCTGGATCATATCCCGTTTGGTGAAACCAGGACCTATGTCGACCTGGTACTAAAAATATACGATATTTATAAACAGATATATCCTGAGTTATGACCATGTGCTTACAGAAAGGGTTTAATCTATGAAAAAGCTTGTTGTTATGCTGCTGGCATTTAGCTTCATATTCACATCTGCCTGCGGGGTGCTTGAAGTCCCGGAGCCTACACCTTATGAAAACGGTGATGACGATAACAGGAAGACTGAGCCTGTTCCCCAAAAAGGAGGCACTCTACGAGTACCCGTTACACAAATAGGGACCTGGAACCCTTTGTTGGTAAAATCTACAGATGTTCTTAATTTCATGAGCCTTATTTTTGAGGGCGTTGCGGCTTTTGATGAAAATCTGCGTCCGATGCCGGCACTTGCTTCTTCCTGGGAGGTTTCAGCCGATGGCAGGCTTTGGATCTTCAGCATGAGAAAGAATGCAAAGTGGCACAACGGGGAACCTGTAACGGCAGAGGATGTGATATTCACGATTGAAGCACTTCAGAGTGGGCTTTTGAACTCCTTTTATCAAAAGCACTTTTATGGCAACAGCAACATCCTGGAGATCGGGCTCAGGAACAATGACCCCTATACTTTTTTCGTCAGGCTGGCCGAACCGGATGCAAACCTGGCGAGCAAAATGACTTTTCCCGTTGTGTCGAAGGGATTTTTTAAGTCTGTAGAAAACATGGTGAACATAAAAGATGATATGTCCAGGCTTCCTGTTGGGACCGGTCCGTTTATGGTCGAAAGCGATTATAAGTATGACGGTCAAAGCATTACCCTGGTCAGGAACGGCTCATGGTGGGGCGGAGAAACTTATATAGACAAAATTACTGCCATAGTCTATCCCACTAATGAAGACGCAAGGGAGGCATTCAACAACGGCGAGATAGACCTGGTGGATACGATGGCGACCTATGTCAACGTACATTCAGTACCTGACAGCGTAAACCTGTACAAGTTCATAACCAATAGCTATGAATTCCTGGGACTTAACAGTTCAAGCCCCATACTTGATGATATCAATGTCAGGAAGGCGATCGCCTACGCGATCGACCGCAAGGAGATCATTTCGAAGGTATACCTGAACAATGCCGAGACGGTCGACGTACCTATACCGCCTAGCCACTGGCTTTACAACAGCGCCTACAGGGTCTATGATTTTGATGCTGAAAAAGCAGGCAAACTGCTTAAGGATGCAGGCTGGGGGGATATTGACGGAGACGGTGTCCTGGATAAGCTGGTAAATAACCAGAAGGTTGAACTGAACCTAAAAATCATCACTAACAGGGTCAATGACTTCAGGCGGGATGCGCTGATTCTTATCGAAAACCACCTTGAAAAGGTAGGCTTCAATGTTGAGACAGAAATCGTGGATCTTGATGTACTGGTAAATGAGATAATACCTGAAAAAGCCTTTGACGCGATTTTGATAGGCTATCATCTAGATTATGCTCTTGATGTCCGGTTTGCCTTTCATTCAGGGGAGATTGGAAACGGTATGAACAATTTCATGGGTTATGCCAGTGAGGAATTGGACAGCCTGCTGGATGCCGCAACCCGGTCGATTGATGAAAACGAGCTCAAGCTTAATTACGAAAAACTCCAGCAGCACATGGTCAGGGAATTGCCGGTCATCAGCCTGTATTTTCGCACCGGTTCCCTACTCGTCAGCAGGAAGGTGCATGGAGTGGGGAAGAACTATCAATTGGGAATATATAGAAACATAAAGGACTGGTTTATTAGCGAATAATTAAAGTTAGAGTATTGACAACGGAAAACACCGTCGCTATAATATTGCTTGTAGCGCTTGAAGCGCTGCAGACAATCAAGCGAGAGTGCTGGAATTGGCAGACAGGCACGTTTGAGGGGCGTGTGTCTTATGGCGTACGGGTTCAAGTCCCGTCTCTCGCACCATTTTAGTTTAATATATACACAAAAGCCCAAAATCAACGGGCTTTTTTGTTTGCCGTCAAACCTTTGATTATGCTAATGAGGGACGCAACACTAGTACAAGTAAAAGCAGGCTAAATGGGCAAATTATATAGAGCATGCGTCATAACACGTATTATGCAGGTGATGCCAATGAAAGGTGGTTCTGAGAATAAAATACGTGATTATGGAAAGATCCTGGCCATGGGGGTAGTTATAGGTCTATGCAATGGCTTGTTTGGCGCAGGCGGCGGTATAATAGCCGTATCGTCCATGGTTTATTTATTAGGCCTTAGCGAGCATGATGCCCACGCAACAGCCATATCGGTCATATTGCCTTTGGCTGCTATAAGTGCATTCATCTATTTTAGAAACGGTCACCTGGATCTCAGTATCCTGGCTCCGGTAGCCCTTGGTGAAATAATAGGGGCAGTAGGCGGAGCCTGGCTCCTTAAATATACATCATCTGTTTTGCTGAGAAAGATATTTGCATTGTTCATAATATTTGCAGCATTAAGGATGATATTTTAATATGCTTTTGTTCATTATCGGGATCATTACAGGGATAATAGGCGGAATGGGCATTGGAGGCGGGACCGTGCTCATCCCTGTCCTGCTTTTTTTTACAGATGTGTCGCAGCATACAGCCCAGGCTACGAATCTAGCGGCATTCATCCCCAGTGCTGTGGCAGCCCTCTATATCCATATAAAGAACAAACGGGTAAAGCTCAGGCTGGCAATGCTCCTCCTCGCAGGGGGTCTTGCGGGAGCCTTACTGGGTTCAATGGCCGCTGGCAGTGTCCAGGCTGATGTGCTGGGGAAAATATTCGGCTTTTTCCTGCTGGCTATGGGTATCTATGAGCTGTGTAGGAGATGAAATCAGCCTGTTGCACAGTTTGAAAATGAGACAATAAATCGTATAAATTATATAATAATCAGTTTTTTTATGTTATAATGTTCTAGTAAACATGCATGCCTGTTAGATAACCCGAAGAGGTCTTTGACTTCGGAGGGTTATTTTAGTGTCAACGGGTTGTTAGTTTTTTAACAAACATTTTGTTGACTTTTTAGGCGTTTCTAATAATGAATTAGTGAGGTGTAAATAGTGACAAAAGGATTATTTACATTCAGCGGAGGAGTGCACCCCCCTCACAGCAAGCATTTTACAGAAGACCAAAAAATAGAGCTGTGCAGGGTTCCTGATGTAGTTGTTATTCCTCTGCAGCAGCATATAGGAGCACCCTGCGAGCCCCTGGTAAAGTCCGGCGATACGGTAAAGCTGGGTCAGAAGATAGGACAGCCCAAAGGATTTGTTGGTGCGCCTGTGCATTCCAGCGTATCAGGCGTAGTCAAATCGATCGAGATGTGCAACAGTTCTGTTGGAGGCAAAGTCTTGTCGGTAGTCATCCAAAATGACGGAACAGATACCGGGGTAGAACCTGATATACCCGGGAATATCGATCAGCTTGACCCTGCGCAGCTTAAAAGCATTGTGCTTGAAGCCGGTATTGTAGGTATGGGAGGTGCTGCATTCCCGACCCATGTGAAGCTTTCACCGCCTGCTGACAAGAAAATCGATACAGTTATCCTGAACGGTGCCGAATGTGAACCATATCTGACATCGGATTACAGGCTTATGATAGAAACACCAGAACAGATCATCGGCGGCCTGAAAATCATCATGAAAATACTTGGTGTCAGCAACGGCATCATAGGCATAGAAGATAACAAACCCAAAGCGCTACAATCTGTAAGGAGGGCAGCGGCCGAGGAGAAAAACATAAAGGTAGTGAGCTTGAGAACCAAATACCCGCAGGGAGCCGAAAAACAGCTGATATACGCAATCACTAAGCGCATGGTACCTTCAGGCGGGCTGCCCATGGATGTTGGTGTAGTCGTAAACAACGTGGGGACTGCTGCTGCCATACACAAGGCTGTGACTTTGGGAGAGCCCCTTTATCAGCGTATAGTCACCGTTTCCGGTGGCGCTGTCAAGGAGCCCAAGAATCTGCTGGTCCGGATAGGTACTACCTTCAAAGATGTGATCGACTTTTGCGGCGGCCTGGTCGAAGAACCGGCAAAGGTCATTTCCGGTGGCCCTATGATGGGTATCGCCCAGCATACCCTGGACGTGCCCGTAGTTAAAGGTACCTCAGGCATCCTGGTACTGACGAAAAAGGAAGCAGAACTGCCCGAGCCTTCTGCCTGCATACGCTGCGGCAAATGCGTCGAGGTATGCCCGATAAATCTGATGCCGCTTCACTTGAGCAATGCATCCCTAAAGGGGAATATGGAAGAAGCAGAGGCTCTCCATGCTATGGACTGCATCGAATGCGGGAGCTGCTCGTTTATTTGCCCGGCCAAAAGACCTCTTGTGCATTCGATCAAGGTGGCGAAAAAAGAGATCACAGCCAGGAGAAAACGCAGTGCTTCATCCTGATGTGAATATCAGGCCATTACTTACTTTTAAATAAACAAGGTTTTGGAGGGTTTAAAATTGAGTATGTTGACCGTAACATCAGCTCCCCATATAAGGTCCAAAGACTCAGTTTCCAGAATAATGCTGGATGTTGTGCTGGCGCTCATACCTGCTGGCTTATTCTCTGTGTACCTGTATGGGACAAGAGCTTTTCTAACGATTATTTTGGGAGTAGCATCTGCAGTATTGACAGAAGCATTGATCCAAAAGCTTACTAAAAAGCCTGTTACAATAACTGATTTCAGCGCAGTGGTCACTGGATTGCTGCTGGCATACAACCTGCCGCCTTCTGCACCCTGGTGGCTTCCGGTCATAGGGTCTTTCGTGGCAATCGCGCTCGTAAAGCATGTATTCGGCGGGCTCGGCAATAATTTTATGAATCCTGCCCTTGCAGCCCGTGCCATCCTGCTCGCGGCCTGGCCGGTACAAATGACCTCCTGGGTCATCCCCAATGCAGATGCCGTCAGCTCGGCCACGCCCCTGGCGATACTGAAAGGTGCCGAGGGTACGCTTCCTTCCCTGAGGGATACCTTTATAGGCAATATAGGCGGGACGATAGGCGAGGTGTCAGCCGCAGCCTTGCTTTTAGGCGCTGCTTATCTTTTATATAGAAAAGTGATCACCTGGCATATACCTGTCACTTATATAGCAACTACATTCGTGCTAGTGACCCTGCTAGGAGGCAAGGGCCTGGAAACCGGTATATATCATATATTTACCGGAGGCCTGATCCTGGGTGCCTTCTATATGGCCACTGATTATTCATCATCGCCCATCACTGCCAAAGGCAAGTTGATCATGGGTGTAGGCTGCGGGATATTGACAGCGGTCATCAGGCTGTACGGCGGATATCCGGAAGGCGTAAGCTATTCGATATTGCTGATGAACGTCGCTGCACCGCTTATAGACAAATATACCGTGCCGCGTGTATTCGGGGAGGTGAAGCAGCATGCATGATATGCTGAAGCTTGGATTCAGACTGTTCATAATAACGGTCATAGCAACCTTTGCGCTTGCCCTGACTAATATGATGACAGCAGAACCGATCCAGGAGCAGATCCGTATTGCGGAAGATGAAGCCCGAAAAGCAGTTTTGAGCGCTGCTGAAAGCTTCGAGGCAGTAAAAACATTTTCAGAAGAAGAGGCTTCCGGTGGGTACCCATATGTCATGGAGGCATATAAGGGTATTACAGGCAATGAAGTAGCAGGATACACTATAAAGGTAGCTAACCGCGGCTACGGTGGGGAGCTGATCATAATAGCCGGTATAAATGCTGACGGAGTTATCGAGGGAGTGCAGATAATACAGCATTCAGAAACACCCGGCCTGGGCGCCAAGGCTGAGCAGCCTGATTTTTTGGGCCAGTTCAGTGAAAAATCTGCCGAAAGCCCCTTAGTGCTGAAGGAGGACATCTCTGCCATATCAGGCGCGACGATAACCTCCAGAGCTGTTACCAATGCAGTAAACGCTGCGCTGGATTATTACCGCAATAAAATATTGATCGGGGGTGGCAACAGATGAAAGTCAAAGAGGTTTTGATAAATGGTATCATAAAAGAGAACCCTACATTCCGCCTTGTATTAGGCATGTGCCCCACACTGGCACTGACGACGGCAGCGATCAATGGAGTCGGCATGGGACTGGCGGTCGTGTTCGTACTGGCCTTATCAAACCTGTTTATATCTTTGTTAAGGAACTTTATTCCTGACAAGGTGAGAATACCTGCATTTGTTGTTATAATCGCTGCTTTTGTAACTATCGTGGATATGATCATGCACGCATATACCCCCGGGCTTTATGATGCACTGGGACTATATATACCGCTGATCGTGGTCAATTGCATAATCCTGGCGAGAGCAGAATCCTTTGCATCCAAGAACGGCCCCTTCCTGTCCTTTATGGACGGAGTGGGCATGGGACTAGGATTTACGATCGCCCTGGTGCTCCTAGGCACCATCAGGGAGCTATTGGGTGCAGGATCAGTCTTCGGATATAAAATCCTGGGTGAAGGTTCTATAACAGGCCTGAGTTTTTTAAGCAACATCGAGCCAGCTATCATAATGATACTTCCTCCAGGCGCATTCTTTACGCTGGGGCTTTTGCTGGCTTTGCTCAACAAGCTTACTGACCGGAAAAAGCAGGCATGATAAAATGAGGTCAAGGGGGAATATCCATGGATTATGCAGTTAAGCTATTTTTAATCCTTTTGAGTTCTATACTTGTCAACAACTTCATAATGTCGAGGTTCCTCGGGATCTGCCCTTTTCTTGGGGTTTCTAAGAGGGTATCGACCGCAATGGGCATGGGCCTTGCTGTAACCTTCGTTATAGCAATGTCTTCGGTTATCACATACCTTGCCCATCATTTCATACTGGTAAAGCTGAATATGGAATACATGCAGACGCTGGCATTTATTTTGATAATAGCAGCCCTGGTACAGTTCGTGGAAATGGTCATACAAAAAACCAGCCCTTCTTTGTATCAAGCCCTGGGCGTTTATCTGCCGCTCATCACGACCAACTGTGCTGTACTGGGCGTTGCCATCATCAATATAGAGGAAGGCTATGACCTGCTGCAAACCTTGATCAACGGAACGGGAAGCGCTTTAGGCTTCACCCTTGCCATAGTATTGTTCGCCGGTATAAGGGAGAGACTGGAGCAGTCCGATATTCCCAAGCCGATGCAAGGCTTTCCTATAGCCATGATAACAGCAGGGCTGATGTCAGTGGCATTTCTGGGCTTCCAGGGACTAATCAAATAGGGGGTTTAGTTTAATGGTAGAGCAATTACTTCTTCCGGTAGTCAGTCTGGGAGGTCTGGGGCTCTTGTTCGGAGTTGCTTTAGGTTTTGCTGCAAAAAAGTTTGCGGTAGAAAAGGACCCCAGGATAGACATGGTAAGGGAGGTTTTGCCCGGAGCAAATTGCGGTGGATGCGGTTATCCGGGTTGTGACGGTTTAGCGTCGGCTATAGTAGAAGGTAAGGCACCGGTCAATGCCTGTCCTGTCGGTGGCTTAAGTGTAGCAGAAAAGGTCAGCGCGATCATGGGCGTTGAGGCCGCTGCTGCTGAACGCAAGGTTGCAGTCGTCCTATGCCAGGGTGATTGCGACAAGGCTGTCGATAAATTTAAATATGAAGGCATTATGGATTGCGTGGCGGCGGCTATGCTGCAGGAAGGTCATAAAGGCTGCAGCTATGGATGCCTGGGGCTTGGTACTTGCGAACGGGTCTGCCCCTTTGATGCCATCCATGTCAACGAAAAGGGGATCGCCGAGGTAGACAGGGAAAAATGCACAGCATGCAACAAATGCGTCGTGGCCTGCCCTAAGAACATTATAGAACTGGTTCCCGAGTCCAGCCTTGTCCAGGTAAAATGCAAGTCAACGGAAAAGGGCAAGGACGTAAAGGCAAACTGCAAGATCGGGTGCATCGGCTGCCAGATATGCGTAAAGGCATGCAAATTCGATGCAATCACGTTTGAAAACAACCTTGCTCGCATCGACTACGACAAGTGCGTGAATTGCATGGTTTGTGCAGAAAAATGTCCTACAGGCGCAATCAAGGCTGATTTTTCAAAAAGGAAAACTGCTTTGATAAATGATGAGCTTTGCATAGGCTGCACCATTTGCAAAAAGAACTGCCGCTTCGACGCCATAGAAGGGGAACTGAAACAGAAGCATACTGTTATCGCGGATAAATGCACAGGCTGCGGTATATGTGAAAAGAAGTGCCCCAAAAAAGCTATAACATTAAAATAAAGATTGGAGCTTTAAGCTTGCAGCGGATACTAGAAACAGACTGCAAGCTTTTTATTTTAGAAAAATCGAGCAGGAGTGCATAAAATCAGCCAACTGGTGATATTATTACATTTCATAAAATAATGTGCGCTAGCCAAACTAGAGACAAGGAGGCGATTGTATGAGAATAAGACGCAGCTTTGTCTTGAGTTTGGTTTTCATTATTTTGACAGCATTATTCATAGCTTCTTGCGCTCCGGCCAGAAGGCCGAATAATACACCAACGAATGTACCCGGACGGCAGACAAGATTTATACCGAGACCTGATCTGCGCAGGCCATATATGTCACCCATGCCTTCGCCGGGAATTCGCCCGTGGAACAGGACACCCAGAAGATTGCCAGGTACTACTCCGGGCGCAACAGGCAGCATGCAGGAGCGAGCTGAAGCCCTTGCTGATGTTGCAGCAGAGCAAAAAGAAATTGAGTCAGCCACCTGCATAATCACCGGTAATACGGCACTGATAGGCGTGCAGTTCGACAAGCAGTATAAGGGAGAGTTGACCGACAGAATCAAAAAGGCAGTTGAAGAAAAGGTCAAGGCCAAGGACGACCGTATTCAGCGTGTAATAGTGACTGCCGATCCGGACATGGTATCAAGGATCGAGGAGATTTTCGAGGATATAGGCAAAGGAAAACCGTTATCAGGATTTGTAAAGGAAATCAATGAAATGATAAACCGTATACAGCCACGTTAAAAAAAGGGAGACCAGCATCTCCCTTTTTTCAATGCATTTACACTTCCCGGCAAGCTGCAAGTTGGCTATTCATCCAATCAGTTCTTGACTATGGAAAATTCAGTTTATATAATTCAAATGAAAGCATTAAAGGCTTGTTTCTTAATACTACTATTTGAGGAGTGATCAGCATGAGTCCTGAATTCACCTTATTTGGGCTTACTTTTCACTGGTATGGGATAATAATTGCTTGTGGCGTCATGCTTGGAGTACTGATCGCTATGCGAAGGTCAAGGTACTTTGGGCTTGATTCTGATACAGTGATCGATTTCGGCTTACTGGCGATCCCGATGGCCATAATAGGCGCCAGGCTTTATTACGTTATATTCGAATGGAACAGCTACAAGGACGATCCGATAAGGATACTGTACATATGGGAAGGCGGACTTGCGATATACGGAGGCGTCCTGGCTTCGATACTGGCAGGGATCATATTCACCAGATGGAAGAAGATAGATTTCTGGACCCTGGCCGATCTGGGAGCTCCATGCTTGATTCTCGGTCAGGCAATAGGCCGGTGGGGCAATTTCATTAACCAGGAAGCCTATGGCTATGCAGTCGAAAACCCGGCATTGCAATGGTTTCCCTTTGCAGTCTATATTACCGACGGAATGAGACCAGGAGACCATGGGTGGTTCTTGGCGACCTTCTTTTATGAATCGATATGGAATTTTGCTGTATTCCTGTTCCTCCTATATTATACTAAGAAGCGCAAGCGTACAGGAGAGGTATTTTTGCTGTACCTGATCCTGTACTCAGCCGGCAGGATAGTGATCGAAGGGCTAAGGACCGACAGCCTTATGTTCAACCTGTTCGGAGCAGAGCTAAGGGTGTCCCAGTGGCTGAGCGGTTTGCTGATAATAATAGGAATCGCCTTATTTGTATATCGCCGAAAAAAGGCGGCGCCTATTACAGAGACAACATCCGGGGTGGACGCTCAGGCACAGGACCAGGTGCCGGTTGACGTGATGACGGGAAATATGGATACTGAAAGCTCAACCGAAAACGTCAATGAGGGAGCAGGGGCCAAAACTGAAAATGATGATCATGAAGAAAAAAATGATAAGGGACTGGCAGTGGGTGAGCAACCTGGAGCCAATAGCATGCAAAACGTTGAAATGCCCGATGAAGGGGAATGATCCATATAGGTGAATAAGCTATACTGGCAAGCAATGATATCGAACAGTGGCTGATAGCCACTGTTATTTTTTTCTATTAACGCCCCTGCATTAAATATAAAAAAGATGGAAAATATATTTACAGGCTTAAAATGAAAGGTAATAAGTTCGGTAGAAAGGAGCAAGCATATGGCTGACAATATGGAAACCCGCAGAGAGGGTGAAGAAAGGAACAAGGACAGAAGCTGGATAGGATTAATAATCAGGTTTATTGTAGCTGCCATCGTCTTGATGGTCACAGCTTTCTTGACTCCCGGTTTTTCAAGGATGGGCTTTGGTACCGCGTTGCTGGCTGCAATAATAATAGCTGCATTGGACTATATCATACAAAAGGTATTCAAAATCGATGCCTCGCCCTTTGGCAGGGGAATCATAGGTTTCATAACAGCAGCAATTATAATTTATGTCACCCAGTTTTTTGTGCCCGGAATGGATGTAACATTCCTGGGTGCGATTATTGGCGCAGCAGTGATAGGTATCATTGATGCCATCATACCGACAAATGTTGTCTGAAAATCTGAAAAATATAGCATAAAAATAAGGGCAGAACGACATTCTGTCCTTTGTTTTGTTTTTACAAGTTGAAATGCAGGTGTTGATACTGTATAATGTAGTCATGGCTGCATGTACTTTAAATTATTGGATACTGCAAGTAATAAATCTGCAGTCCCTTATGGAGATGTAGATTGTATGGATCAGGAGTTTTTATCACAGGTTTTTGACAACATAAAGAACGAAGACATCAAGCTTGAAGACATGCCTGAGTATAGGCTGTATGTCTCACAGCTAGAAGAGTTTTTCGACAAAAGGCTTGGTAAGGGCTTGGGGGACGAAGAGGAGCGCAAAACCATTTCCAAGACAATGGTGCAAAATTATATCAAGGACGGACTGCTGATGCCTCCGGAGGGCAAGTGTTACAACCGTAGTCATGTGATCCTCCTGACCCTTATCTATAATTTAAAGTCCATCCTTGCCATCAAGGATATAAAAAAGCTATTAGCTCCGATACTGAAGGACGTAAACGACGAGAGCAACAGTACGGATATCGAGTATATTTATGACAGCTATCTAAAGCTCAAGGACAAATCCTTGAAGCGGTTTTTCAACTCTGTTTCAGACCGTTATAAAATGGTCCTGGAGCAGCCAAAGCTTGAATACAAAACCGAAACGGAGTGGAGCAGGATCCAGCTGATGCTTTTCGTTGCGACCCTGGTGGCAGAGGCCAATAACCAGAAAAAAATAGCTGAATATATCATCGAGACATTTTTCAAGGGCTGATCAGTGAAGTGATATTTGACCTACTGAAGTTTGGTTTGGATCCCTATGGGGCTATAGTGATTGCTATAGCCCTTTTCTTATAAAACCGACAAAAATCAGTGGCATTTCTTATATAAATTATTGAATATTTGAATATTCAAACAATTAGGTTGATATGCGGTATTTAATACTATATAATGGAGGTAATATTTATATTGTTAAATTGTTGCTTACATTATAAAAATCTATAGATTGCACCATATAATACTGTATTGCCAAACTTGATGTCTGCAGAGAGTTTGACATAATGAAAGGAAGATCTATAGTGGGGAAAAAAAGGGTTCATTATGTACATAAAAGGGGCAGTATAAGGAAAATCAATACCATGCCCGGAAAATACATAGTCGTTACAAACCATGCCGTAAGAAGGTATCAGGAACGGATAAAGATGATGAATGAAGCAAAGGCTCAGAATGCGATAATTGAATGTGTCAAGCGGAGCAGGATGATCGCCTTGACCAAATACGGAGGCCGTGAGATACGAGAGAATAAAGGAATAGTTTTTGTTTGCGAGCTCCACGGCAACATCCTATATGTCATAACAGTATTACAAAGCCAGGTAGATCTGAGATTCGTTATTTGATCAAATGGCATGGTCATGGGCTGTCCAACGGACAGCCCGCTTATTTTGTGGAAATATGGTTTTTTAAGTAGTATAATTATAACTAAAAAATAAAATGACAGAGGCGAACTACGATGCGAAATTTAACTATGATGACAGACCTTTACCAGTTGACCATGATGTATGGGTATTATAAGACTGGTACCATGAACAAGGAGGCAGTATTCGATCTCTTTTTCAGAAAGTCGAGGCAGGACAGTGCGTACAGCATCGCTGCCGGGCTTGAGCAGGTGATAGATTACATCAACAATCTGCATTTTGATGAGGATGATCTTGTATATCTCGACAGCCTGAACCTATTCGATGCCGGATTCCTTGACCTTCTCCGGGAGCTAAGGTTCACAGGCGACATCTATGCGGTGCCGGA
>JAKORJ010000085.1 GCA_029777885.1 Bacillota bacterium
ATAGTCAGCATGAACCATGAGGCGATCGACAGGGGCGTGAACGCCCTGGTCGAGGTCAGGGTGCCCGAGAGCTGGGCAAGCGCAGAAGAAAAGAAGGCAGAGCTCCCGGAGGAGCCGGAGTTTGTCACCAAGATCCAGCGGCCCATGGCAAGGATGGAAGGGGACGAGCTGCCTGTCAGCGCTTTTGAGCACATGCCCGACGGGACCTTCCCCACGGGGACAACGGCCTACGAAAAGCGCGGAATAGCCGTGATGGTGCCGGAGTGGCAGATAGACAAGTGCATACAGTGCAACCAGTGCTCCTATGTTTGCCCCCATGCAACGATCAGGCCCTACTTGCTGGATGATGAAGAAAAGGCACGAGCGCCTAAGACCTTCGAGACCAAAAAGCCTGTCGGCAAGGGCGCTGAAAACCTCCACTACCGCATCCAGGTCTTCCCGCTGGACTGCGTAGGCTGCGGCAACTGCGCCGATGTATGCCCCGCACCGGGCAAGGCTCTGGTAATGAAGCCGGCTGAAGAGATGATAGAAAAGGAATGCGAGAACGCCGCCTTTGCGACCACCGTCGTAGACAAGGAAGGCATCATGGACAAGTACACCCTGAAGGGCAGCCAGTTCATCACGCCTCTCTTTGAGTTCAGCGGCGCATGCCCGGGCTGCGGCGAGACCCCGTATATCAAGCTCCTGACCCAGCTCTTCGGCGACAGGATGATGATAGCCAATGCAACGGGCTGCTCATCGATATACGGCGCAAGCGCGCCTTCCATACCCTATACCGTGAACCGCGAGGGCAAGGGACCCGCATGGGCCAACTCCCTGTTTGAGGACAACGCCGAGTTTGGTTACGGCATGTTCCTCGGCGTCAAGCAGATCCGCAAAAAGCTGGCTGACTTGATGCAGGAAGGCCTGAATGTGGGCTTTCCCGACAGCCTGAAGGCTGTGCTCAGTGAATGGCTTGACAATTTCGATGACGGCGAAGGGTCAAAGGCGGCATCCAAGAAGCTGCTTGAGGCCATTGAAAAGGAAGGCAGCCAGAACGATCCTTTGATCAAGCAGATACTGGAGAAGAAGGATTTCCTCATCAAGCCCTCCCAGTGGATCATCGGCGGCGACGGCTGGGCCTACGACATAGGCTATGGTGGCTTGGACCATGTGCTGGCGTCCGGCGAGGATGTGAACATCCTGGTGCTGGATACCGAGGTTTATTCCAACACCGGCGGCCAGTCATCAAAATCCACCCCGACAGCCGCAGTTGCCAAGTTTGCCGCATCGGGCAAGAAGATCCGTAAGAAGGACCTGGGTGCCATGGCGATGTCCTATGGCTATGTATATGTAGCCCAGATAGCCTTGGGTGCCAACATGAACCATACGATCCGGGCTATAGCGGAGGCAGAGCGGTACAAGGGCCCCTCCCTGATAATCGCCTATGCGCCCTGCATCAACCATGGCATAAGGACCGGCATGGGCACCAGCTGCATGCAAGAGAAGCGGGCTGTGGAGTCCGGATACTGGCACCTGTACAGGTTCAATCCGGAGCTGAAGGCCCAGGGCAAGAATCCCTTCCAGCTTGACTCCAAGGAGCCCAAGCTGTCCTTCCAGGATTTCCTGAACACCGAGATCCGCTATACCTCGCTCAAGAATACCTTCCCGGATATTGCGGAGGAGATGTTCAAGACAGCAGAGGAGCACGCCAGGGAGAGGTATGAATATTACAAGCGGCTGGCTTCCATGGATTACTCCAGGGAGAGTTAAAAAGATAGAAGTCCGGCGGACAAAGCCGGAAGCACAAATATGCTAAACAACTGAAAAAGCCCCTTTCACGGGGCTTTTTCAGCCGAATCTATTTCTGATTCGAATCCACGTATTCCTTGGCGTACATCACCTCCAGGTCGTTGGGCTGGGTCACGCCGGAGACCGGCTTTTGCTTTGCGATGTTTGCCCATGCGGCTGTGTCATGCTTTTCGATAGGATCTTTGTAATGCCTGGACCTGTGAACGTTTTTGGCCATGGATCCAACCTCCTTATGCCTTAGTATAGCTTGGGATCACCTTGCGTATTCGCGCTTTTTCGCTATTTACAAGGCACAGGAGAATTGATTTTAGGAAATTAAGGAGGTAGTTTATGAGCTATAGGATAAACGATGCTGTTGAATGGGTCGGAAAAAAGGACTGGGACCTGAGGACCTTCCACGGCTGGGAATATTCGACCCACCGGGGCACATCCTACAACGCCTACCTGGTAAGGGATGAGAAGGTCGCGCTCATAGACACGGTCTGGAAGCCCTACGCAGCGGAGTTTGTAGCTAACCTTAAGAAGGTGATCGACCTTGATGAGATCGACTACATCATCATCAACCACGGCGAGGAGGACCACAGCGGGGCTTTGCCTGAGCTTATGCGGGAGATACCGGACAAGCCCATATATTGCACTAAAAACTGCGTCAAGTCCCTGAAGGGGCAGTATCACCAGGACTGGAACTTCGTCGAGGTAAAGACCGGGGACAGGCTCAGCCTGGGGGCCAGGGACCTCATCTTTATCGAAGCCCGCATGCTCCACTGGCCGGACACCATGTTCACCTACATGACCCGGGACAACATCCTCTTCAGCAACGATGCCTTCGGGCAGCACTATGCATCCGAATTTTTGTACAACGATGAGGTGGACCAGGCAGAGCTGTACCAGGAGGCGCTCAAGTATTATGCCAACATCCTGACTCCCTTCAGCAGGTTCGTGATATCGAAGATAAACGAGTTCGCGAGCCTAAACCTGCCCCTTGACATGATCTGCACCAGCCACGGCATTATCTGGAGGGACAAGCCCATGCAGATCGTAGAGAAGTACCTTGAGTGGGCAAAGGATTACCAGGAGGACCAGATAACCCTGCTTTATGACACCATGTGGCACGGCACAAAGTACGTGGCTGATGCCATCGCAGCCGGCATAAGGCAAGCCAACCCCAAGGTGACCGTGAAGCTCCTCAATACCGGCAGTACCGATAAAAACGATATAATAACCGAGGTGTTCAAATCGAAGGTGGTCCTGGTCGGGTCGCCCACGGTGAACAGGACTGTCCTGACATCCATCGCCGCCATACTGGACATGATGAAAGGGCTAGAGTTCAAGAACAAAAAGGCTGCAGCCTTCGGCACCTACGGCTGGGGTGGCGAAGGAGTGAAGATCATAAATGAGTGGCTGCAAGCGTGCGGCATGGAGCTGTTTGATGAAGGTCTGAGGATCAACTGGAAGCCGGATGAAGAAGGCATCAGCAAATGTCTTGAGCTGGGAAGAAAGGCCGGGGAACTGGCTAAAGGCTGAAAAAGGGACTGCTTTGATTGCAGTCCCTTAAGAATTTACCTTCTGGAGTAAAACTCGATGACCAGGGAGTCCTTTACATTTATCGGGATTTCCTCCCGTTCCGGGATTCGTACCAGCCTGCCGGAAAAGCTGTCCGGGTCCTTTTCGAGATAGCCCAGGGACAGCCCGGATTCCAGGAAATTGGTCCTGAACATCTCGTTGCTCCTGGATTTTTCCCTCAGGGAGATCACATCCCCCGGCTCTACCTCATATGACGGCCGGTCAACCTTTTTGCCGTTCACGAGTATGTGACCGTGTACTACCATTTGCCGCGCCTGCCTCAGGGTCGAGGCAAAGCCCAGCCTGTATGCCAGGTTGTCGAGTCGACACTCCAGGAGTTTTACCAGTGTATCACCGGCATTGCCCTTCATTCTGAATGCCCGCTGGACGTAGCGGGTCATCTGCTTTTCCAAAACGTCGTAATAGGCTTTCAATTTTTGCTTTTCCAAAAGCTGCAGGCCGTATTCCGAAAGCTTTCTGTGGGGTTTGACTCCTCTTTTCAAGGCTTTTGGATGGCCGAAGACATTTTCCCCCAAATGCCTGGCCACCTTGAACCGAGGACCTCTTTTTCTTGCCAATCCTGTGTTCCTCCTTAAATACTTATATGAAATAGGATTTCGTGCCAGTCAGCCTGTATTAGTATATCATATATAACAAAAATAATAAATGAAAAACATTCTCAATTAGAATTATTTTAAGTTGGCGCTTGTGTTGTCTGCCACAGCGAATAGCGTTATAATGGGTATACTTAGGGATGCTTGTTCATTTACTGAGGTCTTTATCAAGAGGTGTAAAAGTGGAAAGAAAGCCTTCAGAAACAAGGGTAGTAGTCGGCATGTCCGGTGGTGTGGATTCATCCGTTGCAGCCTTACTGCTTAAGCAGCAAGGCTACGACGTCATAGGCGTATTCATGAAAAACTGGGATGAGCCTGATGAGAACGGGATCTGCACAGCTACCGTTGATTATGAGGAAGCCGTAAAGGTCTGCAACCAGCTTGACATACCCTATTACTCGGTGAATTTCGAAAGGGAATACTGGGACAAGGTTTTCACCTACTTCCTGGACGAATACAGGAAGGGGCGCACGCCTAACCCGGATGTGCTTTGCAACAAGGAAATTAAGTTCAAGCTTTTCCTGGAATATGCCCTGCGCATAGGCGCAAATTACCTTGCAACAGGCCACTATGCCATGACGGACCGCTGGAATGGGCGGGTCCGGCTCCTAAAGGGCGTCGACCGCAACAAGGACCAGACCTATTTCCTGTGCCAGCTCGGGCAGCACCAGCTGGAAAAGGCGATGTTCCCCGTAGGCCACCTTACCAAGAAGGAGGTCAGGCAGATCGCTGCCGAAAACGGGCTCAATACAGCCTACCGCAAGGACAGTACCGGGATATGCTTTATAGGGGAGCGCAATTTCAAGGAATTCTTGAGAAATTACCTTCCTGCAACGCCCGGAGAGATCCGGATCTATGACGAGCCGGGCAGGGTGATAGGCCGGCATGACGGCCTTATGTACTATACCCTGGGCCAGCGCAAGGGCCTGGGGATAGGCGGGGGCTATGGGACCGGGGACCCCTGGTTCGTGGTGGACAAGGACCTGGACAACAACGTACTCTATGTCGCCCAGGGGGCAGACCATCCGGCACTGTACTCCTTTGCCCTGTATGCATCCGGGGTCAACTGGATATCGGGCCGTCCGCCAACAGCGCCCTTCCGTTGCATGGCCAAGTTCAGGTACCGCCAGCCGGATCAGGGAGTTGTGATCGATGAAATATGCGCAGACTCCTGCAGGGTGGTCTTTGACAAGCCCCAGCGGGCGGTGACACCCGGGCAGTTCGTGGTGTTCTACGACTGTGAGGAATGCCTGGGCGGTGGCGTCATCGACAGGGTGGTAAAGGAAAAGCCCTGACCTGTGTTAGGTTGATGCATGTTAGGCTTATGCAAAAGTGGTTTAATTACTATATAGCATATATATATAAGCACCGTTTATTTAAGCTTGTGATTTTTTCCTTGCTCTAAATACATGCTGTGTAAAGTCCAGCGGTTAAGTGTCAAGACCCAAATTGGAAATGAACCTTGAAAAATTCATATGATATTGCCTGGAAAACACAAAAAATGAGCATGACAAACTAAACCTGCCCCAAATAGCTGGAAACAAGCTTGCTTATCAGGTCAAGGGCGATCACTCAACCCTTGGAGGGATATATAATCTTTGGTCACGCAGCAGGGCATA
>JAKORJ010000086.1 GCA_029777885.1 Bacillota bacterium
TCCAGGGCCGGGCTGCTTGATGAAAGATGCCTTACCGTTACAGGGAAGACATTGGGAGGAAATCTCATTAATGCTGCCAATACAGACCCGGATGTCATAAGACCCATAGATAATCCTTATTCCAAGACCGGCGGCATTGCCGTCCTCAGAGGCAATCTCGCTCCCGGCGGCGGCGTTGTGAAAAGGAGCGCCGTTGCTGAAGAGATGCTGGTACATGAAGGCCCCGCCAGGGTCTTTGATTCGGAAAACGATGCCATAAAAGCGATATTGGCCGGGTGCATCAACAAGGGCGAGGTGGTCGTCATACGGTACGAGGGACCCAAGGGCGGTCCCGGGATGCGTGAAATGCTAATGCCTACTTCTGCGCTGGCAGGAATGGGCCTTGATGCCGATGTAGCCCTCATCACCGACGGACGTTTCAGCGGGGCTACAAGGGGCGCGTGCATAGGGCACGTATCGCCTGAAGCAGCGGAAGGAGGAACAATAGCCCTGGTGCAGGACGGCGACATAATAGCCATTGACATGATCAACGGCACTCTTACGCTGAAAGTTCCTGACAGCGAACTTGAAAACAGGAGGAAAAACTGGGTATGCCCGCCGCCCAAGATCTCGACGGAGTACCTTGCCAGATACGTTAAGTTCGTGACATCGGCCAGCGAAGGTGCTGTGCTTAAGGTCAGATGACATCACCCGCATATTTTTGCAGCTATAGCCTGCTGCAGATTAAACTAAAACATTTATATAACATAGGAGGAATACGATTTGAAGTTGACAGGTGCTGAAATTCTTGTGGAGTGCCTGCTGGAACAGGGAGTGGATACCATTTTTGGTTTTCCGGGCGGCGCTGTATTGAACATCTATGATGCCCTGTATAAATACAAGGATAAGATACGACATGTTCTGACCTCCCATGAACAGGGGGCGGCCCATGCGGCCGACGGCTATGCAAGAGCCTCGGGCAAGGTAGGGGTATGCATGGCCACATCAGGACCCGGGGCAACAAACCTTGTGACGGGCATTGCGACGGCATATATGGATTCCATACCCATGGTAGCCATAACCGGCAATGTGCCTTTGAACCTCCTTGGGAAGGACAGCTTCCAGGAGGTAGATATAACGGGCATAACCATGCCTGTCA
>JAKORJ010000087.1 GCA_029777885.1 Bacillota bacterium
GTAGCAAGCCAATTATAAGTACGAACCATAGTCCCTGATCAAAGACAGCGTCCCAGATATGGCCATCCCTTATGCTCATATATGCCTTAGCCGCCATGCCGGCAAAAACATGGAGCAAACCAAATGCAAAGCAAAAGCCCAGCATCATCAGGGGATCCTCCATTGGATTGAACCAGACGACTGCAGTTTTCAATCCGAGCAAAGGAGCGACCCTCTCTCCCATGTCCCCAAACCAGCTGCCGGTCAATATGCCCCAAATGAGGGTAGATATTCCACACAAGGCCATTAGCAGGCCGAGCTTACGGGCAGCCCCTTTCAGCTTCATCTTCCTTGTGAAGATCGTTCCGGCTATCGCCATTATCAGGCCGTAACCGGCATCTCCCATCATGATGCCGAAAATGGCAAAATAGAAGGGGGCCATCAAGGCATTGGGGTCGATGCCCTTCGGATGGGGCGTACTGTAAAGGCTCGTTACCACTTCAAAGGGTTCGACGAGGGGCGGGTTTTCAAGCTTTACCGGTATCACATCGTCATCATCCGGATCCTGAAAGGTCAGGTGGATGGCGTCAGTGACACCTGAGAGCTTTTCAACAAGGGCCTTTGTATCCCGTTCAGCGGTCCAGCCCTTTAATATGTATGCCTTGCCTGTATTCAACAAGCGATGGGCGGCCTTGTGCTTTTCAAGCTCCACCAGAAGTCCGTCGTACAGTATTTTCAAGCTGTCCAGGCTTTCACCAAGCTGTGCGGCAAGCTCCAGTATATGCTTCTCCTCAGCCTCAGCCGCCTCCATATCCTTCTTGTAAGCTTCCCTTACCTGCCTTGCAGTACCCTTGAGGCCTGACAGGTTTGCCCTCTCATACTCCAGCTCCCTGAGCCTGTCGAGGACTTCTCCCTCACTCGATGTATGGTATACGACCAGGCAGTAGGCCTGATCCTTTGATTCGCTGACTACCTCAAGGCTGACGGGCAGCTCGTTTCCCTCAGCCCAGCCTGTAAAGGCCTCGGCATTGTCCTTCCGCA
>JAKORJ010000088.1 GCA_029777885.1 Bacillota bacterium
CTTACGCAAATTGAGAGATGACAGCTTATTCAAGACATGGTTCATCCGGATCGTGATCAATGAGGCAAAGCTCCAACTGGGTAAAAGAAAACAAGCAATCCTGGCAGCTGACAGATTGTTCAGCCGGCAAACTTCTGAAGATCATGAAAGCTTGGAGGAGCGTATGGACCTGCAGCAGATACTGAGGCAGATGGACAGGACAGAAAGGCTGATTATATACCTTAAATATTTTGCAGGCTATACGCTGGAAGAGATCGCTGACCTGGTCAATATGCCTGTTGGAACAGTGAAGACCAGGCTGTACGGCAACCTAAAGGCTATCAGGGCAAAGCTGAATTACAGGGAGGTGTGAATCATGGCAGACGATATGGACAGAGAACTAAAAGAACTGGAGGCTTTTATGCTCGAGGCGGAAAAGGAGGAGATTGCAGTACCGCCTATATTGGAAGCAAAGATCCGTGAAAGGGGAAAGAGGCTTAAACGAAAGGTTCCGTTTTACGTCAAGACCGGTGCTGTCGCAGCCGTATTCCTCGCTGCCTTATTTACAGCAGCCCTCTTGGTACCGCAAATCGCGGTATATGCTTCGGATATACCGGGCATCGGCACAGTGCTGGACTGGCTGCGGGGCGACAGCGGTATCGAATATGCCCGGAAGCATGGCTATAGTGCCATAAACGGAGTGACTTTAAAGAGAGATGATTACACGCTTATTGTTGACAGCATATTCTTTGATGAGGACCGGCTGAGCCTGAAGGCTGCAATGGAGGGGCCACTGGTGAAAGAGGCTATGGATAAATACCATATGTGCGTTCTTGAGGCCTTTGTCGATCTGGATGATGGGGTTGGGGTATACGGCAACACTAATTCGAATAATAACGGCGATAATTCGCGCATTGCAGTTGATTTAGAGCATGTGTTCAAAGAAGGCGCAGCGGCAAAATTCCTGGAGGGCGACCCCAAATATTTGAATGTAAAAATGCGCTTATATACAGAGGAGAGTTCGGGAGAAAAGCAGTATATCAAAACGGATGAGGTCAGGATACCCTTTTCCAGGGATAGGGTATTGATGTCCAAGGTGTATGATATAAATAGGCAAAAGGAGATCAAGGTTGACAGATTCATCAACAGCATGACTATAGACGTGGAAAAGCTGGCCATAAGCCCCACAAGGCTGCGGCTCGATACGAATATCATCCTCCCGGACGGATATACCTTCAGTGGGTTTGAAAATGCAAGGCTGGTTGATGACCGAGGCAATGTCTACAAATCCGAAGGCCTTGTATCAGTCGGTACAAACCTATACTTTGTGCCTTCCGTGTACTTTGACGTGCCGAAAAGGCTCTCCTTCAAATATGATGGATTCAGGTTCGCACAGGAGGAGGGTGGCAGCTTTACGATTCGCATGGATGAGCCCCTGCCTAAAATTGTTGAGTACATGGGTGAGGAGATAAAGATACTAAAGGCCGAATACTCGAATGATAGAGGGTGGTTGTTGATCGATGTGGAGTTCCCCGATCCTGATATACTGAGGATCCAAAACCTGAATATTGAAGGCTCTACCAAGGTGGGGTGGAGCGCTCAGGATCCGGGATCCGATCATCCGGTTGTATCGGAATGCTTTATAGAGATAGACAGAAGGGATGAATATGAGGTTCGCCTTGGGGCTGCAGGCTACCTGATCAACGAGCCCGGAGAGATAGAGCTCTCACTGAAACGCTGAATATCAGAAAATACTAATATAAAAAACACCTTATGTATGATGGCATAAGGTGTTTTTCACATCAGGGCATATCACCTGCTATGGGCAAGCTCAATGATTTTCTCTGCTAGAGCAGCAAGGTTGTCTGTGTAAGAAAGTTCACCCTGTGTCCCAGTGGTATCAATAAACATATCGCAGGCCACATCATCCCACTCATTGACCTGGCGCTCCAGCATCATCTCTACCGGCTTGGGAAGATTGCCTCTCATTCTTTTTGTGAAACGCTCCTTTATGACATCCTGGTCTGCTGTAAATTTTACATGAATGGCATTACTAAAGGATGGCAGCCTTGATATGATACTTTTTTCAGTAATTATATAAATGATAGACTCTCCTGACAGCTCAGGGTCATCTGCCTTAGTTAGTTTTTCCATGAAAATTTTCCAGGCCTCGGCCTCATTTTTGGCAAGGGATAAGTAGTCCTTGCCGGTATATACCTGCAAGCCCTTTTCGCTTTTAAGGTAATCAGCCAACGTAGACTTACCGGAGCAGCTTGGCCCCATAAATATGAATAACATTTTTGTTCCTCCTTGTTCAGTAAAACCCCTTATAGGCATTATTATATATAGGTTATTGGAATAATCAATCAGCTTTCTTATTTATGAGATTTTTTTGCACAAGGACGGTTATATGACATTAGGCATAAAAATATATGAAAATTCTTTAAAATTAAAAAAAAGTAAACAATACGTTCACATTATATTCATATTTATACTTTATAATTAAATCAGGAAAGGTGAAAAAGAAAGGAGAGATGATAGATGGACCTGTTGGCATCCTTACTGCAAATAACCTTTCTATTTCTGCTGTTCAGGACTATCCTGACGGTTATTGGCGGAATAAGCCTGAACAGAAGGTTGAAGGACTCCGAGAATATAAGCAATAATGAACAGGCAACTGATGCTGCAGCAAGGCCTTCTGGGATTACCATAGAAATGGTGAGGGACAATATCTGCGGCAGATATATAGCCAAGAACAAAGCCTATATAATCCATTCAGATGATGAGGACCAGTATTTTTGCAGCTGGGAGTGCAGGCAGAAGTATTTAGGCCAGGAATGATCAGCTCATCTGCCTGCTGATGCATCCTGTCGTATTTTTTCAAGTGCGCGGAAAAACCGCATTCTTTTCGGCTCCGCTTTGCCGGCCTTCTGAATACCCAAATTTGTAAAAAGACTGTTCAATAGCAAAAGGGCATCGTCTGTTTGCTCAAGTTCCCATTCGATTTCGTAATCCACTGTGCCAAGATATCTGTTTATATCCATAAGCAAAGGTGGAAGACCTTCCCTGATGGTGAAAGCTATGCGGGTTGTCCTTAAGCGGCCGTAGCAAATGGTATCGTAAAGCTCGTAGCTCTGGAATTCCGGTATAGACGCAAAATGATTTTCGATATCTGCCGCGGACAACCCCTTTTCTATATACTGATGCGCCTCTGCCGGGCTTAGCCTGGCATTGTATTCATGACTGCTTATTACATCTTTATTTGTACGCTCCCTGATAGGGACCTTGCATGTAAGCTCGGCTGTTTCATTGATAAGCCTTATCCTTATATTTAGCGATCCATAGTGCCGCGATAGATCAGGCGAATCGAAATAGTAGTTTACCTGCCTTGTAACGCATGGCTTTGATCCCTTTTCAATAAAATAGGCATACAGCTTTTTGAAGCTGTTCTTGCTGATAAGCTGCTTTATCTCGGTCTCTATATTGCCGGTCATATGCAAGCCCCCTTATAATGCCGCAACCCTGTACAGATCTACTATCAGGTCGTATTTAATAATGCAGATCTGATATCAGGTTGTATTGCATCTGCTAGTATCTGTCCAGCGCAACAAAGCGATAGCCCATATCCTTTAGCTTGGTTATGATCTGAGGCAGGGCTTCGATGGTCGCCTGCCGGTTGTTTCTGCCGCCTGCGCAGTGCATGAGCACGATGGCTCCCGGGTGTACTCGCTCCACCACACACCTTACTATATCATCAGGATCATCAAAATACCAGTCCATTGAATCGACTGACCATGCAAACACCTTGTAACCGGCCTCATCCAGTGCGGCCATTTGGTCTTCGGTCACCAGGCCATAGGGAGGCCTGTACAGCTTTGAAGCATATGCTATACCTGATATGGCGCTCTCAGCAGCGGTCACTTCGTTGATGCATTTTGCTTCATCTATATCTGTGGGCCTTAAGTGGGACCAGCTGTGGTTTGCAGCCAAATGCCCGCTTTCTATGACCAGCCTGGCATACTCATGGTTTTGGCTTATCTGGTTTCCTATGAAAAAGAAGGTCGCCTGCACCTGAAACCGGTCCAATATCTGAACGATCTCCTTTGTCGCGTATGCGTCCGGGCCGTCATCGAAGGTGAGGGCAACGACCTTTTCTTTGGTTGGCAGAGAAATAAAAAATGAATCGGGGTATTTGAGCTGAAGCTGCTTCGCCTTGGTGCGGAATTCACTTAAATGCTGCTCCATTGCCTCATCCAAGGGAAGGGGCACATCCCTAACATATGCCATGTCCCTTGGGAATGCTGATCCTTCTTCTATTGCAGGAATGACCGGCCCTTCGCTTTCTGCCGAATCGCCGCTTTCATCCTTGCCGGGCAACAGGCCACCCAGCGCTGCAAAGCCGAATATCAGGACGAAAGCCAATACTGTTATTGCCATGTATCTGCGCATATCCACAACCTCGCCTTTTGTCAGGTTAGTTATTTTTTCCTGATTTTTTGCTTTTTATTCTCAGTACATTATTGACTCTGGAGTACAACTGGAGTATAATTCACTGTAAGTGATAATCATTATCAATTAGCTGATTACATAAAGGCGATAAAAAACACATATTCATAAATAGGCAGAGAATTGGGAAGTATGGTTGACAATCAAGGACCGTGCTGAAATATAGCCGTTGGCCTGATAATGAATATCATTATCGTTCAAAAATACAGCAACAGGAGGCAGCCATGAAGGATACAGGTACAGCAATAGTCAAAAACAAACGATCTGCTGCTGACCGGGAGGGCGCAGGATGCCATGCCCAGGTGCAGCAAAGCGTAGACCATCTTCCAAAGATCCTGCTTGTCGGCACGCCCAATGTCGGCAAAAGCGTGATATTCAACAAGCTCACGGGTGCATATGTGACTGTGTCCAATTATCCGGGCACGACCGTTGAGGTTTCCAAGGGCAGGGGCCGCATCGGGGACACTGTTTACGGCATCATCGACACTCCCGGCATGTATTCCATGATGCCTATAACGGAAGAGGAACTGGTCACAAGGGACCTGCTGCTCACAGAGGATCCTGACCTGGTCATCCATGTCACCGACGCCAAGAACCTGGAGCGGATGCTGCCGATGACCCTGCAGCTTTGTGAATCCGGGCTGCCGGTCATCCTGGTGCTCAACGTTATGGATGAGGCTGAAAGCCTTGGGCTGGAGATCGATGTCCGCAAGCTTGAAAGCCTGCTGGGCATACCCGTCGTAGCAACTGTTGCTGCTGCCAACAAGGGACTTGACATACTCAAAGAGAGGATCAGGAAATATGGAGAATCTGTTGCATGATTTTAGATATAATGAAAGCCTGGAGGAAGCGATAAGGCGCATCGAGGGGCTGCTCAAATCGGCATACAGGATATCAAAGCGGCAGATAGCCCTGCTCCTGCTCCAAGGCGACGAGCAAATCGAAAAGCTGATCGATGACAGGGAGCCTGGCAGCCTGGAAGGCATAAAGCAGGTAGTTAAGGAGACCAGGGAGAAGTTCGACCAGCCCCTGAGCTATGTCATAGCCCTTGAGCGGCAGGAGCTGGCCAGCAGGATCGCTGCTGATGTCATCACCCAGAAGCCCAAAAAGGCAAGCAGGGTCTCTGAGGTATTGAGCAGACTGACGATACAGCCCCTGACCGGCATCCCCATCCTCTTGCTTGTGCTCTACCTGGGATTCTACAAATTCGTAGGAGAGTTAGGCGCCGGGACCGTAGTGGACTTCCTTGAGGGGACCTTGTTCGAGGAGCATTTAAACCCATGGATAAACGGTATAGTAGAGACCTATATCCCCTGGAAACCCCTGCAGGAGCTGATAGCCATGGATTACGGCGTTTTGACCCTTGGGCTCCGGTATGCCGTTGCCATAATATTGCCCATAGTCGGCTTTTTCTTTTTGGTGTTCTCTGTAATTGAGGATTCCGGGTACCTGCCCAGGCTGGCCCTGCTGGTAGACAGGGTGTTCAAGAAAATCGGCTTGAGCGGCAGGGCAGTCATACCAATGACCCTGGGGTTTGGCTGTGGTACCATGGCAACTATGGTCAGCAGGACCCTTGAGACCAAAAGGGAGAAATTCATAGCTACCTTCCTGCTGGCGCTGGCTATCCCCTGCTCTGCCCAGCTCGGCGTCATCATGTCCCTCTTGTCCTCGCACCCGGGTGCCATGCTGATTTGGCTGTTGTTCATGGCAGTGATATTCCTTTTTATAGGTTTTCTCACGGCAAAGGTGGTGCCGGGCACCCCGTCCAACTTCTATATGGAGGTACCGCCCTTGAGGATGCCCAAGCTTAGCAATGTGCTGGCAAAGACGTTCAGCAGGATGCAATGGTACTTTGTTGAGATATTGCCCCTGTTCCTGCTCGGCAGCGTTATAATCTGGCTTGGCAATCTGACCGGTGTATTCAACATGCTCCTGTCCCTGGTTGAACCCATAGTAAAGCTGATGGACCTGCCCGCTGAAGCGGCCGAATCCTTTGTGTTCGGATTCTTCCGCAGGGACTATGGGGCGGCCGGTCTGTACGATCTGAATTCAACCGGCGCTCTTTCACCGAGGCAGCTTGTGGTTGCGGCAGCATCGCTGACCCTGTTCGTTCCATGCGTAGCCCAGTTTACCATGATGATCAAGGAACGGGGCCTGAAAACCGCTGCGGGCATGGCTGCGATCATATTCCCCTTTGCGTTTTTGGCGGGCATCCTGCTGAATGCGCTGCTTAAATTAACGGGGGTGCTGTGATGATGAAGTGTTCTTTTTGTGGTTTTTCCTTTGATGAGCAGACCGCCCAAAAGGGCTGCAATGGCTGTCCCTTTCAGGGGGGCTGCAGAAAAATAAAGTGCCCCAACTGCGGGTTTGAGATGCCGGAAGAGGCAGGACTGGTCAAGCTGCTGAGAAATTGGAGGGGAAAGAGGAATGGCACAGAGCATCAGGGTTCATGAAATGGAGCCCCAAAGCAAGGGTGTTATCGTAGCCCTTGATACCACGGATGAGCAAAAGGCACGCAAGCTTATGGCACTTGGTATACTGCCGGGCATGCCCCTGACCGTTATACAAAGGTACCCTGCCTGGGTGCTCAAGGTAGGCAATACCCAGGTAGCACTCGACGATGACTGTGCTTCCTGCATCACAGTGGAATTACCGGAATAATATGTTTGCTAAAATATAGATGGATCCTTGAAAAAGGGTTATGCATTCCGTATAATTAAGGAAACTCCATGTGGAGGTGGATGATATGACTTCCGCGCAGCGAAGGGAGAGGATATTGGCGGCCATCTCGGATGCTCGTGCTCCTATTACCGGATCAGCACTGGCAGGCTTGTTCAATGTCAGCCGCCAGGTCATAGTCCAGGATATAGCTGTGCTCAGGGCTGCGGGATACGATATCATCGCCACGCCGCAGGGGTACATCATGCCCGGGATGATCCAGGCAGCAAGGCCCACCCGGGTGATGGCAGTCAGGCATGGGCGCGATCAGATCGAAGATGAGCTTATGGCCATCGTGGACCTGGGAGGCCGGATCCTTGATGTTATAATCGAGCATCCGATATACGGGGAGTTCAGGGGCCGGCTTATGCTGTACTCGCCCAGCGATGTCAGGGCTTATATGCAGCTAATGGAGCAAAACGATGCTGAACCTTTGTCAGCTTTGACAGAAGGCGTTCATCTGCATACCATAGAGGCAGATTCTGAGCAGGTGCTTGACCGCATAGAAGACATGCTGACGAAAAAGGGATACCTTTTAAAATAACCGGGCTATCCTGGAGCAGATTGCTTCATTGTAAGCCTGCTCATCGAGCTCGGCAGCTTTCCTGGCGATATCTTCCCTGCTTATGATATTTTTCTCCACCAATAGCTCTATGATACTGGTTATGGCCAGCGTATTCCTGTAGTCGATCTCTTTCATATCGCCGAGCTGCGAGATTATGTCCAGCTTGTTCATAGAAACTCCGCCTTTCAGTATATGGATATACTTAGTTTATATTCTAGCCCCGCGGCTTGAATTTATTCCGGTTTACCTTATGCAAGGCCTGCGTGATATACATGAATAGGTCCATTACAGCTTATTCGGATATATATAAAAACTATTCCGGAAATCATAATTCAGTTGCATAATGGGAAAATTATAGTATAATAAATAGAAAAGCAATGACGAGAACCAGTAAGATAGGGTGTTCCATTCAGAGAGCCGGTGGTTGGTGCAAACCGGCAGGGCATCTATCCGAATCCGTCTCCGAGCTGAAATGCCGAACTTAGAGTAAGCATTTCCGGGTACGGTCCGTTATACCGGCATAGAGGTGGAGGGGAGACCCTCAACCAGGGTGGCAACGCGGATCCGATCTGTCCGTCCCTGCATGGGGAGACAGATTTTTTTGTTATATAAAGTAATTTTCTTTTGCAGAGGTGGTAGTTTTGTTAGACGCAAAGTACATCAGGAGCAATCCGGAGGGTGTCAGGGCTGCGCTCGCAAAGCGTAAGAAGGAGGTCAATCTCGATAAGTTCCTGGCCCTGGATGAAAAAAGGCGCAATATGCTCTCCGAGGTCGAGCAGCTTAAGAACAAGCGCAATGTCGTTTCCCAGGAAATAGCCAGGCTGAAAAAGGAGGAAAAGGACGCCGATGCCCTGATTGCTGAAATGCAGCAGGTTTCCGGGACAATAAAGGAGCTGGATGAAAAGGTCCGCGAGGTCGAGGCTGAGCTTAACGACATACTATTGACTATACCCAATATCCCCCATGAATCAGTGCCCCTGGGTGAAAGCGACAAGGATAATGTAGAGATCCGCCGGTGGGGCACCCCCAGGGAGTTTGGTTTTGAACCAAAGCCCCACTGGGATATAGGTGAAGACCTGGGCATACTTGATTTTGCAACGGCAGCCAAGGTGACCGGCGCGCGTTTTACCTTTTACAAGGGCCTTGGCGCCAGGCTGGAGCGGGCTTTATTCAACTTCATGGTAGACCTCCATGCGATAGAGCATGGGTACACTGAGGTCTTTCCTCCGTATATGGTGCACAGGCACAGCATGGTAGGCACAGGCCAGCTGCCTAAGTTTGAGGAGGATGCCTTCAAGGTGGCCGGCACGGACTACTTCCTGATACCGACTGCTGAAGTGCCGGTGACCAATATGTACAGGGAGCAGATCCTGGACGGCGACCAGCTTCCTATATATCACGTCGCCTACAGCGCATGCTTCAGGGCTGAGGCAGGCTCGGCAGGCCGGGATACCAGAGGGCTAATAAGGCAGCATCAGTTCAACAAGGTCGAGCTGGTCAAGTTCACAAGGCCCGAGGATTCATATGAGGAGCTTGAGAAGCTCACAAGGGATGCGGAGGATGTCTTGAGGCTGCTTGGGCTCCCCTACAGGGTATCGATGCTGTGCGCTGCCGATTTGGGCTTTTCATCGGCCAAGACCTATGACCTGGAGGTCTGGATGCCCAGCTACGGCCGTTATGTCGAGATCTCGTCCTGCAGCAACTTCGAAGATTTCCAGGCAAGGCGGGCGGATATAAAGTACAGGCCTGCCCCCAATGAAAAGGCAAGGTACGTTCACACCCTCAACGGTTCGGGCGTGGCTGTCGGCAGGACGGTGGCTGCAATACTTGAAAACTACCAGCAGGAGGACGGCTCCGTTGTTATTCCTGAAAGATTGAGACCCTATATGGGCGGTGTTGAGAGGATCTGTAAATAGATCCTCTCGCACCAGAAAGTTCCCCAAAACGATTATTGACATTATGCGATTGCATTTGCTATACTATAACAGTGCCAGCTCTGAGACTGGTTTTGAAAGCGTGGAGAGATGTCCGAGTGGTTTATGGAGCTGGTCTTGAAAACCAGTGACACCGCAAGGTGCCGGGGGTTCGAATCCCTCTCTCTCCGCCACATGTTTTAATATCTGTTTTTAATGTTATAGGCCTAGTATGGAGAAGTACCCAAGTTGGCCGAAGGGGCGCCCCTGCTAAGGGTGTAGGTCGGGGATTCCCGGCGCGAGGGTTCGAATCCCTCCTTCTCCGCCAGTCAGAAACGACAACTTTCGATAGAAGGTCGTCGTTTTCTTTTTTAAACTTATCTTGACTTCATTCAGCGATAGGTTGATAATATAGTAAAATTACATTATTTGGGTGGTATACTATGATCAAGAGATTAATGTGTGTAAATATCACATCAAAGGATCCGAAAGCCTTGGCCGAGTTTTTAAAATAAAGGCTTTGAAATCGACCTGCCGCATACAGCCGATTGGGGCGGACTAGAACTGGTTTTTTGTGATCCTGACGGCAACAAAGTAATGCTGCTTTAGTTAATATTCCGGAATCATAAGATCAATTTGAAGTGCGAGGAGAGTCATATTTGGGGCATTTTGGGTTTTCTTACGTTGGATTGGTTTTTCTGCTGATGTTAATAGTACCAAACATGATATGGATAAAACGCAAGCCTAAAAGTTATTCAAATCAAAAAGAAAATAGAATATTACTAATTTTAGAACGGGTAGGACAAGTTTGTGTATCTTGCACGGCTCTTATATTTTCCGACTTCAATATTCACGGATGGTCGGCTTGGAGCTTCTGGCTGATCGCAGCCATCGTACTAATGGTTATGTATGAATATTGGTGGTTTCGATACTTCAGAAGTGAAAAACAAATGAAAGATTTTTATAGCAGCCTTTGGGGTATACCCGTTGCAGGAGCGACCCTGCCGGTTGCTGCCTTCTTTTTTCTAGGACTATATGGTAAAGTGATTTGGTTGATGGTTTCCGTCGTTATTTTAGGTATAGGTCACATTGGTATCCACTTGCAGCATCTAAGAGAAATTTAACTATCAGTTTAGATTCACCGAGGAAAACGACAGGGCAATAGCATCATTCAAAAGTCTGGATGAAATCCTGGAAAAAAGTCAAATGCTAATAAAAACCCCCTTTTCACTGGGTGTCCGGTAAAAAGGGGGCAAATATCATGCATATTACAGGCTGCTTTTTTTATGGTCGCCATCACCGATCCTGTTGAGCAACACCAGGAAGAACAGGATATAACCTATGGTCATGATTATATGGCTTATGCCTGCTATGCCTGAAATTGAATAATCTATTGCAGCAGTTATCTCAAGATTCAATACCTCTACACATCCACGAATAGCCATCATTACAACAGATAGAATGAGCCCGACATTGTATGTGATCATAAACTTGTTAAAATGCTTATGCCTAGTCAATTCAAAGGATTTTTCCAGGAGCAGAACGATAAGGAAAAAGAACAGCCCTGAAACTAATATATGAGTGTGCAGACCGCTTAAGACAGTCTCACCTGTGAAGTTATTCAATTTTGTAAATTCCCTGTAAAATACTCCAAGAAGCAACCCGAGCATACTATAAAAAAAGCTTAATCTTGCCAGTTTCTTCATCTCTGAACTCCTTCCATTTAAATCTTATGTAACTTGTCATGTAGCTGGAAACTCGTAGTAAATATATAACCATCCAGTGTATATAAAAACATGAAATATGCATACATCCACTAAACCTGGTTGGATTGATAAAGCCCTGGTTAATAATATGGATTAAGAAGAGGTGAAAGGAGAAGATCGGTATGCAAAAGATAGTTCCTCATCTATGGTATGACAAGGAGGCCAAAGAAGCAGCCTTGTTCTATATCAGCCTATTTGACCAGTCAAAGCTGGTTTATACCAAGACCATTAAGAATCCCCCTCCCTTTTGCGATTCGGAAATCGTGGACTTCGAACTGGCCGGCCTGAAGTTCATTGCAATCAGTGCGGGCCCCTACTTCAAGCTAAACCCAACCATCTCGCTCACAGTTGCATGCACTTCAGTTGAAGAAATCGACAGGATATGGAATGCGCTATCTGAAGGTGGTAAAGAACTGATGCCTATTGGAGAATACCTGTTTTGCAAACGGTATGGCTGGATTCAGGACCGATATGGTTTGTCCTGGCAGTTGATGCTGGTGGAGGAGGGACATAAAGCTCAGAAGATAACTACCAGCCTGCTTTTCTCAGATGGTGTCTGTGGGAAGGCAAGGGAAGCAGTTAAATACTATACAGGGGTGTTTAAAAACTCGAAAATTGATACGATTAGCAAATATAAGAAAGGCGAGGCCTTGTCCTCAAAGGCAGATGTAAACTATGCGGCTTTCGAGCTTGAAGGATATGCTTTTACTGCCATGGACAACGGGCATGATTCAGATCTTACATTCAATGAGGCCGTTTCACTCATCATAAACTGTGATGATCAGGAAGAAATAGACTACTTCTGGGACAAGCTATCGGCGGTGCCCGAGGCGGAGAACTGCGGATGGTGCAAAGACAGGTTTGGTGTCTCCTGGCAGGTATTACCTTCAAACTGGGAGGCGCTCCTTTTCGATGGTACTGAAGAACAAATACAAAGAGTGAACGAAGCTGTTTTAAATATGAAAAAGCTTGACCTGGAGGTCTTGAGGAAGGTAAGACTATAAAATGTACGCTTTCCGGCATGACCGGCCAGGGACGCCTTTATCTGGATGAGAGCCAGATCACGGACATCTCACCGATCGCTGGATTGACAAAGCTGACATCTCTGAAGCATGCGGGCAACCCCGTCGAGGATCTGTTTCTACTTGCGGACATCAACCCCAACCTGGAAGAAAAGGATTTTGAGATGAATTAAAGAAATAAGCCTTCTCCTATCAGAAACGACAACCTTCGATTGAGGGTCGTCGTTTTTTTTATTTGCTTTTCTTTACACCAATTAGTGCTTGTTTGATAATATAGTATATTACGAATAGGATTGCAGAACCAATATTAATCTCGTGAAGGAAAGTTGAGTACAATGGAAGAATGCATTTTTTGTAAAATTGGCAGACACGAAGCTCGATCCTGGATGGTTGCTGAAACGGAACACTCAAATATGTTGTAGAGCTCTACCATCACAAATTGGGTATTGATGCAGTTCAAATCATCTCAAGCAACGGAAAAGCTGCTCAACAGGATGTTTTCCACTCTCATTGGCACATTCCGCCTGGTCAAATATCAGATCGGCACGAAATGCTATCAAGAGCGGGTTCATTCCGGCATGGGTGGAGCTGACGGTAAAACCACGGTTACGCAAACCGTCCGTCGTATTTTGTATCACCGTAGAAGCGACAGGTTATTTTACTGTTTTTATTAAACTTGCGAAAGTAATAATAGCATGAACCGACTTCACACTGCTTTTTGGCAAAATGCTCGCTTACCGCATCAAAATCCTCTACAACACATTTGCTGTAATAATAATCATAAGGGATCCTTTTTTCAAACAGCTTGAAGCCGCTTTTCTGAGCAGTTCTGAATGAGGCGGGATTATCCACATCCATGACGGCACAAATATAATCTAATGATAAGGCCTCCAGCAGATGATCAGACACTGCTGCTCCTGCTTCTGAGGCATATCCTTTCCCGGTATATTTACTGTTCAGCATCCAGCCCATTTCCGGTTCATATAAGTAATCCAGGGAGCCTACGGTTATAGCACCTATAACGATGCCTGAATCTTTTAAGCAAATAGCATAGCTTATGCCTTTCGTATAGATTTCATCCAATCCTACGCTCTGCCAAGACTCGATCGCTTTCCGTACATCCTCGATCGTTGCATCGCGTTTGATAAATGTAGGATTATACTTCAATACCTGTTCATCATATTTTAGCTCCAGTAGAGATTGTGCATCCTGATCCGTAAATTTGCGAATGATCAGCCTTTCTGTTTCTATATTCATTTATGTCACTCCTATCTCACAGCTTGTTGAGGATTTTTGCATCAGCATTCGATGCAGACATCAAAGCTCCTGCTTAAGAAAAATCCGATAGCTGGTCCCGTACATTATGTAGACCCAGATCAGTGCAAATATAGGAGAACAGCATAGTAGAACGAATATTAGCCGGTCAGTCAGTTCTACACCGAGCAAAACGAGCAATCGATACACACCAAAGCAGATAGCAGCAGGAAAAAGATAGGACACAAAAAGCAATACCCGGCCTTTCTCAGCACCGAATTCGAACACAAGAGGGATCGACATGCTGCCAAAAACAAGCGCGATCATCCATGCAACCAGAACGAAAAACAGCAGTTCCCCAATGTCCTCAAGGCTAAAGGTGATCTTGTGCATGATATTGCCGATGATCGAACCGAACAACAAGCCGAACACGCTTCCAACCAGGCAGAAAATCGCCAATAAGACAAATTTACTGATGACCAGATCTTTCTTAACTCAGCTCGTCTTTGGTTTTGCAGAAGAGGACTTTACCCTGATGGATAAAAGTAATGTAATCTGCTACTTTCACCTCCCTTCTTGGGAGTCAGCGTTTTGTAAAAGATGATGTCGTCAAAGACTATGCCGATGTTCTCTTTAAGCTGCTTCTATGAACCCAACTCCTGCCCCCAGAAAGTCACATATTGCTTCGTCAAATTTTCTACCTGTAAAATAGCATCCATTCCTTAGTCCTCATCTTGATAAAACATCGTTAAAAGCTCGATCAGTTTGTCCAATGATATACCACTTGTGCGTGCAATGTCAGCTGCCGCTTGCAGGTGTTCTTCGGCCAAACGCTGCTGTTCTTCCTGGTAAAAGTCTTTATTCAAAGCGGATACAAAACTGCCACGGCCCACTGTCGTTTCGATGAACCCATCTCTCTGCAGATCTTCATATGCTTTTTGCACTGTAATGACACTTACATGGAGAGATTTGGCCAGTGCCCGCATAGAGGGTATGGAATCGCCGGGCCGCAATTCACCACTCATGATCATGGCTTTTATCTGAGAAGTGATCTGCTCATAAATAGGTTTACTTGAGTTGCTACTTATTATGATCTCCACAGCATCCTCCGTTTTGTTCTATA
>JAKORJ010000089.1 GCA_029777885.1 Bacillota bacterium
ATAGAGCATCGGATCTTCTTCCGCTAAAAATTGCAATAGCATTTTTTCTAAATTTAGTTTATTATTAGAGTAAGCCATCGGTTTTTCACTCCTCCTTGGTTTGCTCGTCACTTACCAAATTCGGAGTGACCGATGGTTTTTCCTTCTTTTATTTTGCGAACTTAATTATACATGATCTAAAGACCAGATTGATACTATAGATATGTTAATTTGAGAATTATATAAATATTATGAAAAGATTAAAGATGACCAAAAAATCAGAGCAAATAGTAGCTTTTTATGGTTGATAAAAGATTTGGAACGAATAGTATTGCAGTTAAGTTAACAGTTGCTAATTTTAAAGTACATAATCTATAAGACTTTACGTAATAGGGACATGAAAAAGCCATACTATCGGATTTTTAGCTGGTTGACTATATGAAGGCTGAGCAGTTATGTACTAATACTACAAGTTAATAAATGTGCAAACTTGAAAATAAGAATCTTGCAGAAGAGCACTGCATTAATCTTATATTGCGGAGGCTGTAACTTGTACATCAAAGACATCATCAGCATCGAAAACTATCGCAACCTGTCGGGCATAACCTTTAGCTTTGACGATGAGATAAACTTCATAGTCGGGGAGAACGACATCGGTAAAACCAATCTCATCGAAATGCTGGGCAGACTTTTGTGCTCCGGCAGGTTCGATGAAAATGACTTTTATGACAGGGGCAAGCCTGTCAGGATAGTCTTCAGGATAGGGTTGCGCAGAGAGGAAGCAGTCCTTTTCGGCATTTATACTGATATAGAGCAAGGTGAGGGGCGCTTTCTGACGATAGCCGCCTGCCAGGAGGATACCGGCAGCAATATAGAGTATTATAACGTATCCTCCGGAGAACGTATTGACTTAAGCTGCATCAGCCGATTCAACTATCTCTATTATTCAGCCATCAAGGCTGAAAAAAGGGAACGCCTGACCATTGCTTTAAAAATAGACGGCCAGAGCCTTAAAGACAGGCTGACAGAGATCACAAGCAGCCTTAAAACTGACATGCTGACTGTCTGTGATGGCCTGCAGTTCACGCAGAATGTTTGCCTACGGATGATAAAGCTCCTGGCAGAGCTTAAAAGTGAAAAGAGCCCTGATGAGCTTGAACGCTATTTGGTAACAGGCAGCAACGGACAAAAGTATCTGCCCCTGATACTCGCCCTTGATGAGCCAGAGGTACACCAGCATCCCTACCGACAGAGAGCCCTTGTCAAGAGCCTGAAGAGGATCCTGGACAACAAAAATGAGCGGCTTGGGGAGATTATCAGGTCTCTCTTTGGCATCGACGGCTTTATCGGACAGATCTTCGTTGTCACCCATTCGCCCAACATCCTGCTTGATGACTACAGGCAGATAGTGAGGGTATACAGGGGAAAGGGCGGTGCGGCTGCGGCATGCGGCAGCCTGCTGGAGTTCGATACGGATACGCGCAAGCACCTTATCAGCAGCTTTATATATTTCAAGGAAGCAATGTTCTGCAATTCCATCATACTGGTGGAAGGTGACACGGAGTTTGGTGCCGTACCTGTGTTTGCCCGGCGGCTGAACATCGACCTGGATACGGAGGGTGTCGGGGTCGTGAAAATGGACGGGGCAGACGGGGTGCTTAAGTACATGAGCCTGCTCAAGGCGTTCAGGATCAGGGCACTGGCTATTTTGGACCGGGACAAGGAAAGGTCATATGCAGGCTATCCTGACATATACTTCACCAGGTACAGTGACTTTGAAGAGGAAGTGTTCGAAGAGTATTCCTTCAGGCAGTTCTTAAAGCTCCTTGCAGCCATCAAGAGGCATTCCTTTCTCAAGCAATACCTGGGCGCTGCGATAAAAGGCTTTGACGGCAAGGCATTTGCGGATGACCCGCTCAAATACGATATCCCGCCTTCGGTGGATGACAGCATCATGCCATACATTAAAAAAGCAGCCCTTACAGAGCTTCGGGATGGCAAAAACGTGATAAACGGCGCATTCCTGGCCGAGTATGCGGACAATGTGCCCGAATCCTTCCGGCAGATAATATTGAAAGCCGTTTATGTTCAGGATATGAAGTAACATTTTACAGACAGAAGCATCACCCGAACGAGTGATGTTTATTTTTATACTTTTCTATTTAATAATAACCAGAGGCTTATCTTGCTTTCTGAATATGTGGGATCGTTGCAGCCGGCGGATTGCGGCCAGGCACCTGCTATATCTATGAGTGGAAGCAGGTGAGGTAGGGTCCGGGCCTGCTTTGGCACTGCCACCGGGGCAGGGCAAAGGGCATAAGCAGCTACACGGACTGCGTGTTCTATTCCTACCAGAGATGGCTCTATACCCAGACAGGCAGGGTTGCGAGCGAGGAGTATGACTGGCTGCTTGAAAAAGGCGGGATGGTGTACGACAGCCCGCTGCTCGATCACAAGGAGCTGTATGAACGCAGGGCG
>JAKORJ010000090.1 GCA_029777885.1 Bacillota bacterium
GGCAGCCGGCCTGTATATGTCACAGGCTGCCAGCAAAGGCTTTCGGCCCTGCTTTTTCAAATACAGCGCCAGCTTGCCCGCATGAGTGGTTTTACCTGCTCCCTGCAGGCCTGCAAGCATGATGATCGTCGGTGGCTTGGGCGCAGTGACCAGCTTGCTTTGGGTACCCCCCATAAGGGCTGTCAGCTCTTCCTTGACTATCTTTATTACCTGCTGCCCGGGAGTAAGGCTTTCCATTATTTCCTGGCCTACAGCTCGGTCGGTTATTCTTTTGATAAGATCCTTTACCACCAAAAAGTTGACATCGGCTTCCAAAAGGGCTATCCTTACTTCTCGCATAGCCTCTTTTACGTCCTTTTCGTTCAGCCGGCCCTTCCCTGTCAGCTTTTTGAATGCGGATTGGAGCTTTTCAGACAAACCTTCAAAGGCCAAAGGTTCAACCTCCCATAAAGTTATCGATTAGGTCTTCGATTTCCAGAATGGCCGTATCCAGCATATCCTCAGCCCCGCAAGCACCCTGGTCATGGATAAGCGTCAATTTGTCAAGTATATTTTCCAGGGTCTCCTGGATCCTGCCCAGCCTCTCCAGAAATCGCAGCTTTTCCTCGGTTTCGCTGAGGGTATGCTCAGACCGCTTCAATATATCATATACACCCTGTTTGCTGATGCCCACGTTATCGGCGATCTCCTGCAGCGACAAATCGTAGTTGTAGTACTGATCCAGTACCTGCCTTTGCTTGTCCGTAAGCAGCTCGCCGTACAAGTCCAGCAGTATGGCCATCTCGGTGCGCTTATCCATAGGACCGATCACCCGTGAAATTCTGTCTAGCCTGCCTTACTCATAAAAAGCCGTCAAGTAAAATTACTTAACGGGTAGATTATATACTACCCAATACAGTTAAGTCAAGCGGTTTTATTCAAACAGGGCATCGGTGAAAGCTTTCGGGTCAAAGGGCTGCAGATCATCCATCTGTTCACCTACCCCGACGAAGTAGATAGGTATATCGAGTTGGGCCTTGATCGCCACTGCGATCCCGCCCTTGGCCGTACCATCCAGCTTGGTCAGGACGATGCCAGTAATGCCCACGATCTCATTGAACTCAGCTGCTTGAGAAATGGCATTCTGCCCTGTGGTGGCATCGATGACCAGCAGGACCTCCTTGCTCGCTCCCGGCATCTCCCTGTCTATTATTCGGTTTATCTTTTGAAGCTCATTCATAAGGTTCTTTTTGTTATGGAGCCTGCCTGCCGTATCACAGATGAGCACATCCATCCTCCTGGATTTTGCTGCCTGTATGGCATCATATACGACGGCTCCGGGGTCTGCCCCTTCCATATGGCGGATTAGCGGCACACCGGCGCGGTTACACCAGATCTCAAGCTGCTCGGCAGCAGCAGCGCGGAAGGTATCCGCAGCTGCAACAATGACCTTTTTGTCCTCGGACTTAAGTAGATTTGCAAGCTTTCCAATTGTAGTAGTCTTCCCTACGCCGTTTACGCCTACCACCAGGATCACCGCCGGAGGGTTCAGCTCAAATCCTCGGCTGTCCTTGCTCAGGATACCGGAGATTTTTCCCTTGAGCATGTCCTTTATACTGGCAGCATCCCCTATTTTCTCCTCCCTGACCTGCTTTTTCAGACCGCTGATTATTTCATTCGCAGTCCTGACACCCATATCTGAAATGATAAGGGTCTCCTCCAGGTCATCAAAGAACTCGTCATCGATTTCCCTGTAGTATTTAATAAGCTCATCGACCCGGCTCGTGATGCTGTTCCTGGTTTTAGCGAGGCCTTCCTTCATCTTGGCAAATAAGCTCTTTTTCTTCTCCATATCACACCTCTTGAATCTAAACCTTTGGCCTTTATCAGCTCACCATCTCATCAAACCTGACCGATATAAGCCTGGATACGCCCTTTTCCTCCATTGCGATGCCATACATGATATCGCTCACTTCCATTGTTCCCTTCCGGTGGGTAATAATGATGAACTGCGTGCCCTTAAGCTCCTTTATGAAACGGCTGAACTGGTAGACATTGCTGTCATCCAGGGCTGCATCTATCTCATCCAGTACACAGAAGGGCGTAGGCTTATGCTTTAATATTGCAAAAAGGATGGCGATCGCAGTCAGGGCTTTTTCGCCGCCTGAAAGCAAGGACAGGCTTTGCAGCTTTTTCCCCGGCGGCTGTGCAATGATATCTATGCCGCAGGATAGGACATCATCCTCGTCCTCAAGTACTAGCTCTGCATGGCCGCCTCCGAAGAGTTCCCTGAAGGTTTCATCGAAGTACCTGTTGATTATGGCAAACTCTTCCCTGAACTTTCTGTCCATGGTTATCGTTATGTCCTTTATCACCTTTTTCAGGTCCTCAATGGCTGCCAAAAGGTCCTCCCTCTGGCTGGTCAGGAAAGTATGCCTGTCGCTGATCCTCTGGTATTCACTAATGGCATTGACATTGACTTCACCCAGGGCTGCAATGTCGTTCTTGATTTTTTGAATCTCCTGGTTTATCGCAGTCCAGGTCAGACTCTCGTCCTTGAATTTCAGGGCATTGCTGTAGGTGATCTCGTACTCGTTCCATATATTGGCCTGGAAGTTCTCAAGCTCGGCCTCCAGACGGGAGGTCTGCACCTCAAACTGGTGCTTTTTATTGGTCAGTTCCTCTATCGACAGGCTCCATGCCTTTATGTCCTTTTCAAGCTCAGAGAGCAGTTTCTCATTGGAACTGTACGCTTCCTCGGTTTCGCTAATCAGCGTTAAAAGCCCTTTGGCGTCATCCTCAGCCTTCGATAAACTTTCCTGTAGCTTTGATATCTCCTGCCTTATCCTGTGCTCCTCATCAAAGTTCAAGGTGCGCTGCTGCTCCTTCAGGAGGATATCCCGCTTATGCCTTGCCTTGTCGTCTGCAGCTCGCTTCAGCCGGTCATTCAGTGACTGTATCTCCTGGTCTAATGAGGCCATCTTCACCCGTATATCTGATGCTTGACTACTGAGCTGCTCCTTCTGGCCTACCAGTATTTTGGTGAAGTCCTCGGATAGCCTCGCGGCTTCGCTTATATCCGCATTTTTGCTTTCAAGCGCTTTAAGCTCAGACTCTGCGTTTTTGATCAGCTCGTTCACATCAGATAGATCCTGGGTGATCGTTGCACTTTCCGCCTTTAGGGCTGCCATTTCCTTATCGGCATGGGCTATAAGTGACAAGCTTGCATTGCGGGCTTCCTCTTCCCTGGATCTTTGCTCGCCTTCCTGCTTAAGCTCATTCAGGAGGGCATCCAGGGCATCTTTATTGGCCTTGTGGGACTGATACAGCTCTTCCTGCTCTATCTGCTGCTTTTCCAATAAAGCTTCAAGGGCTTCGATCCTTTTACCCAGCTCGGCAAGCTCGCGATTCCTGCCCAGTATGCTTACGCCTTTTGTCCCGGTGCTTCCGCCTGTCATGGAACCCCCCGGATTGATGATATCTCCTTCCAGGGTCACGATCCTGAAGGTGTGTGAAAATCTCCTGGCTATCCTTATAGCAGCGTCCAGGTCTTCGGCTATCACCACCCGGCCAAGCAGGTTACCTATGATCTCGCTGTATTTCTTATCGCAGGATACCAGATCTGAAGCTACACCGAGACATCCCTTCATGCTGATCACGTTTCTTTCATCAGCGCTCAGGTACCTGCTGCGCACGGTAGAAATGGGGAGAAAGGTAGCACGGCCGTAGTTGTTTGCTTTAAGGTACCCGATCAGGGCTTTTGCATCTTCTTCATTTTCAGTAACAATATGCTGCAAGCTTGGGCCAAGCACGGTCTCGATAGCCAGCTCGTACTGCCTGGGTACGGTTATCAGTGAAGCTACTGCTCCGCAGACCTTGCCGGCAAGCTCACGATTTTTGCTGCAGGCTAAGAGGATCTCCCTTACGCTCTTGTTGAAGCCCTCATATCCTTTGATCATATCCTCCAGCAGCTTGTGCCTTGACTTTACACCTTCAAGCTGCTGCTTCGTTTGCTGGATGGCAGAGTCCATGGATACAAGGGTTTGTTTCGTATCACGTATAAGCTGTTCAAGGCTATGTTTGCGGCTTTGTTTATTGTTTAGGCGTTGGCTGATTAACATAATATTATTATGTATACTTGCAAGCCTGTCCAGCAATTGGGCCTTGTTTTGCTCTTTCTCCTTGTACAGTCCTTCGATCTGCCGCTGCCTATTGGCCAGGTTGTCCTCCATCGTACGATACCTGGTCAGCTTTTCCCTGCACTCGGATATTTTGTTCAGTACCTCTATTATGCTCCCTTTTGATTCTTCGATCGTTTTCTGCTTTTCTGCCAATTCAGCATCCAACTGAGCTATATCTGATGTCAACTGCCTTAGCTTTGCTTCGCTGTCAGCCAGGGCTGCTTTCTTTTCATCCAACAATCCGGACAGGTCTGCCAGCTCTCTATCCTTCGCCTCTACAGCCTGCTTTTCGCTTGTTATTTCATCGATCAGGCGCTGGTTGTCCTTCTCAAGCTGTTTCAGCTTTTCATGATAAAGGTTGAGCTCACCTCTTAAGCGCTCTGAGGCGTTTACCAGGTCAAAATGCTCCTTCGTCACCCTGTCGGCTTCGCCTCTGAGCCGGTTGAGCTCATCAGATATCCTGGTCTTTTCCTGTTCCTTATTCTCCAGTGCGTCTTTCCTTTTTGAAATTTCGGTGTGCAACTGGTCTGCCTGCGTTTTGAGCAGGTGTATCCTTTCAGAATGGCGGCTGTACTGGTGCAAAAACTGGTTTATTTCCAAATGCTTGAGCCTGTCCTTGTATTTCAGATATTCCTTAGCAATCATGGCCTGTTCCTTTAAAGGCTCCAGTTGTAGCTCAAGCTCAGCTATTATGTCCTCTACACGTGTGAGGTTGTCATATGTTTTTTCCAGCTTTTTCTCAGCTTCCTCCCGCCTGGTTTTATACTTTACTATACCTGCGGCTTCCTCAAATATGTACCGTCTTTCATCGGAGCGGTTGCTCAGGATCTCGTCTATCCTGCCCTGGCCTATGATGGAATAGCCTTCCTTGCCTATCCCGGTATCCATCAAAAGCTCTACTATGTCCTTCAGCCTACAGGCACTGCGGTTGATGTAGTATTCACTTTCACCAGACCGAAACACCCTGCGGGATATGGTCACCTCCGAATATTCGATGGGAAGGACCATGTCGCTGTTGTCTATGGTTATGGATACCTCAGCGAACCCTAGAGGCTTTCTGACCTGGGTGCCTGAAAATATGATATCCTCCATCTTGCTGCCTCGAAGTGACTTAGCGCTTTGCTCCCCAAGCACCCAGCGGATAGCGTCGGCAATATTGCTTTTTCCGCTGCCATTCGGGCCTACGATGGCTGTTATCCCCTTGTCGAAGTTCATATAGATCCTGTCTGCGAAAGATTTGAATCCGTATATTTCGAGCTTTTTCAGTATCAACCCAAACACCCCGTAATAGTTTAAAGTATGTCTGTCAATTACTCTGAACCCACCCCGGTTGCGAAAGGTATGTCCTTACGAACCCCTTCCTGTCCATCCACAAGCTTCCATCCTCCCACTCAGCTGCCAGATAAGACCTCGGGACATCGTATCGGGCTGATATGCTAGCTTTTATCCCACCCTTATACCTGTGGAGCCTTTCGATATTTGTCTTTTTATTACCTATAGCCTTGGACAGGTCGGCTGGGTGGACATCAAAGGATATGGACCTGACTGCCTTCGGTATTTTGTGATCTAAGATATATAAAAACCACTTCAGATAAATCCTGCTTTCTACCAACTCGCCGAACGCCGGATGATATGGCCCCTCCCTGTAGCCGGAGCCGGTATCCAGCTCTTCATTTGCCTGCAGGCCTGTGCGTATGACCGGTATATCATTGTTTTCAAAAAGCATCTTCAATACGCTGACCCTCTCGACCGCCTCTTCGATTGTCAATGGAACATACCTGCCCTTATCCAGGAGCCCTTCCAGGGGCGAGCCTTTGAGCACCAGGGTCGGATATATCCTGACCAGGTCCGGCTTCAGGCTGATCATATCAAGGGCGGTCTTTACGGATTTATCGAATGTATCCTCCGGCAGACCTGTCATCATCTGCAGGCCCAGGGAAAATCCGGACTCTTTGATTAGCGATGCTGCTGAAAATATGTCAGCTGCAGTATGTCCCCTGCCGCTGGCGTAAAGAACGTCATCATCGGTGGACTGTATTCCCAGCTCTATCGTCGTCACGTTGAACTCTTTGAGCATTGAAAGAATATCCTTGCTTATATAATCAGGCCTTGTAGATATCCGTATTCCAAAAGCCAGCTTCCCATCTATGTACGGCCTGGCCAGTGAAAGGATCTCCTGCTGGACTTCCGTAGACAGGCAGGTGAAGCTGCCGCCGTAGAAAGCGATTTCATGGCAGGGGTCGTCCTTGGTCACTGAAGACATACCGATTTCAAGCTGGGAGGCGATGTCAGCAATCCGTGACTTTTCATGCAAGCCGGTCACTACGTGCTGGTTGCAGAATACGCATTGGTGCTTGCAACCGAGCATCGGTATGAACACAGGAGCTATTCTGGTGTTTCTATTTGGTGAATTTTTGGAGAGCCTTGTATGCGGCATTCTGTTCAGCTTCCTTTTTGCTTTTTCCCGTACCGATGCCCATTACCTTACCGTTGCTGCTGACCTGGGCCGTATACAGTTTATTGTGGTCAGGGCCTTTTTCGTCGATTATTTCATATGTGATTTCAGTCCCTGCTTTGCTTTGAAGCAGTTCCTGGAGTTGGGTCTTGCTGTCCCAGTGGCCGTTGTTCATATAATGATGCTCAATGGCGGATTTAAGCTGCTTCAAGACGAAATCCTTGGCCTTTTCAAATCCTCCGTCAAGATATATAGCACCAATGATCGCTTCCATGGCATCGGCCAGGATGGAATCCCTGTCCCTGCCGCCGGTGATCTGCTCCCCCTTGCCAAGCAGCAAAAACTCTCCCAGGTCCAGATCCCTGGCCACCTTAGCCAGTGAAGCCTCGGAGACCACACCCGCCCTTAGCTTGGTAAGGTCCCCCTCGGGCAGGTCAGGATATGTTTTATAAACATACTCGCTGACCGCAAGGCTGAGCACCGAGTCGCCCAGGAACTCCAGCCTTTCGTTGCAGGCTGCCTTAGTTTTGGATTCATTGGAGTAGGAGCTGTGTGTCAGCGCAGTCGATATAAGGTTCGAATCCTTGAATTCATAGCCTATTTTTGAGTAAAGACTGTCAAGCAATTCAGAACTATGCTGCATGTATCCGGACATTGAAAAGTTATCACATCCTTGTCCATGGTTGTACAGTATGATTATAAACTTAAGGGGAGCTTTTATCAATAAAATTACGGGTCCAGAAAGAAAAAGAGCCATAAGGCTCTTTGATGATCATTTATCGTATTTAGGCTTTCTTTACTATGATACATGCATTTTGTCCACCAAAGCCGAAGGAGTTGGACATCGCCGCATATACTTCTGCCTTTCTGCCTGTATTCGGTACATAATCAAGGTCACACTCAGGGTCCCTGGTGGTATAGTTGATCGTAGGTGGCAAAAAGCCTTCATTCACTGCCTTGACACAGACGATTGCCTCTACGGCTCCTGCAGCTCCAAGTAAATGTCCTGTCATGGACTTGGTGGAGCTGACCGCCATCTTATAAGCATGACCTTTGAAAACAGACTTTATGGCAGCAGTTTCAAACTTGTCGTTATACGGCGTTGAAGTACCATGGGCATTTATATAAGCGATCTCCTCCGGCTGCATCCCCGCATCATCCAGGGCTTCCTGCATCGCCCTGGCTCCGCCCTCGCCTTCGGGCGCAGGAGCAGTGATATGATAGGCATCCGCAGTAAGGCCGTAGCCTACAAGCTCAGCCAGGATGGGAGCTCCCCGTTTTACTGCGTGATCATAACTTTCCAGTATAAGGATCCCGGCACCTTCGCCCATTACAAAGCCATCCCTGTCCATGTCAAAAGGCCTGCAGGCTCCCTTGGGGTCGTCATTGCGGGTCGACAGGGCTTTCATAGCATTGAACCCGGAGATACTCAAGGGCGTTATCGGGGCTTCACTGCCGCCGGTGATGACAACATCCGCCTTACCGTATTTAATGGCCCGGAAGGCCTCACCTATTGCCGTCGTGCCCGAGGCACAGGCCGTAACGATAGTTGAATTGATGCCCTTTGCCTTATATATTATCGAAATGTGACCGGCTGCTATGTTGCCGATCATCATCGGTACAAGGAAGGGACTTATGCGACCAGGCCCTTTTTCGATCAGCACATCGGTCTGGTTCTCCAGGGTCTCGATCCCGCCTATGCCCGTCCCGAGGATGACGCCAAAACGGCTGGGATCCACCTTCTCAGTATCGAGGCCGGAGTCCTTTATTGCCATTGCGGTAGCCGCTACAGCATATTGGGTAAACCTGTCCATTCGCTTTGCCTCTTTTTTATCCATATAATCTGCCGGATCAAAGCCGGAAACTTCGCCGGCTATGCGCGTTTCAAACCGTTCTGTGTCAAATCGTGTGATCGGTCTTATACCTGAAACACCGTTTTTTATGTTTTGCCAGAATGTATCGATGTCATTTCCCAGGGGCGTTACAGCACCCATTCCGGTAATCACGACTCTCTTATGCATTTTTATGACCCCCTTATCTGATATAGGAGTTATAAAGAATAAAAAAAAAATAAAGGTATGAAAATATAGGATAATTGCGGTTTAAGAGCGGGTTCCCATCGATGGATGGGAACCCTTTTGGAGAATAATTGCGGATTAAGAGTTCTTTTTAATGTATTCAACTACATCGCCGATGGTATTAATCTTTTCGGCC
>JAKORJ010000091.1 GCA_029777885.1 Bacillota bacterium
CTGATCCTGCCGAGTATCCGCAGGCCGTAAGGATAGCCAATCCCCTGGGCGAGGATCAAAGCATCATGCGTACGACCTTGATGCCGAGCCTACTGGAGGTGCTGTCCAGGAACTACAACCGCAGGCTAAATAGCTGTCGCATATTTGAGATAAACCCGGTATTTTTACCCAAGTCCCTGCCACTGACCGAGCTCCCCGACGAGGTGCTGACTCTGGCCATAGGGGAGTTTGGTGGTAACACGGACTTCTATACCCTAAAGGGGATAGTGGAGGAGATTGCTGACCTGCTCGGCCTGGGATACAGGTTCTCCTTCAACGCCTCGACCCATCCCGCACTGCACCCGGGCAGAACTGCCCAGGTCCTGCTAGACGGGAAACCGGTAGGGGTAATGGGTGAAGTCCACCCCAAGGTCCTGGAAAACTGGCAGCTTGATGTCAGGTGCTGTGTGGCTGAGCTTGACCTTCAGACCTTGCTCGATAAGGCGAATACGGACAAGCATTACAAGGCCTTGCCTCGTTTCCCTGCTGTAAACAGGGACCTGGCCCTGATCGTTGACAAAAAGGTAACTGCAGCTCAGATAGAAAAGGTCATCAAGGACAAGGGCGGCAGGATCCTGGAGGCCGTTGAGCTCTTTGACATCTACGAAGGGAAACAGATACCGGAAGGCTGCAAGAGCATGGCCTACTCCTTGACCTACAGGGCATCCGACAGGACCTTGGTTGATGACGAGGTCAATGCTGTGCATCAGAAAATAGTAAGCGCCCTTGAGGCGGAGCTGAATGCCAGGTTAAGATAACGACCCCCAAATGCAAAATATTTAGTATATTTTGACGTATTTGCTTGTATAAATATGGAAAGCAGTGTATAATGTAATCAGTTTATACAATATATTAGGGGTTGTTAGGAGATGGCGCAGAAAACAAAAGCAGTGGTAAAGATTGCTGGCAGGGAATATACTATCAGGGCTTACGAGACCGAGGAGTATATCCACAGTGTGGCCATCTATGTGAACAGGAAGATGGAGCAGATAGAGCAGACCCAGCCCGGCCTCAGCACCACCATGGCAGCGATCCTGACTGCCATGAACCTGGCCGATGAAGTCATAAAGCTCAAGGCTGAGGTCGATGAGCTCAAGGGCAGGCTGAAGGAGCTGGAGGACCAAAGCCGGCCGGCAGCCCAGCCTACAGTTTTCGATGTGCAGAGAAAGGCTAAAAGATAAATCATAGAACAGCTTCGGCTGTTCTTTTTTTGCACCGCAGGTACAGATTGTCCTTTTTCTGACTGCATATAGTATAATATAATCAGAAAGGATGATCTGATGCACAAACACATAGAACTGCTTGCGCCTGCAGGCAGCAGGGAAGCGCTTACAGCCGCTGTCCAAAACGGGGCAGATGCCGTGTACATGGGGGGCACCAGGTTCAGTGCCCGCAGGTTCGCGGACAACTTTGACGACGACGCCCTCAGGGAAGCTGTCGAATATGCTCACCTGTACGGCGTAAAGGTATACATAACATTGAACATATTGATAAAGGAAAAGGAGCTGCATGAGATAAGGCCCTTTTTGGACCTGCTCAGGGACCTTCATGTGGACGGGGTCATAGTACAGGACCTGGGCGTTGCCGGCATGATCGCCAGGGAGTATCCGCAGCTCTCTCTTCATGCAAGCACCCAGATGACGATACACCAGCTTGAGGGAGTGAAGGTACTCGAAAAGCTGGGCTTCAGCCGTGTAGTCCTGGCCAGGGAGCTGACCCTGGACGAGATAAGGCATATATCAAGCGGCACTGAGCTGGAAACAGAGTGCTTTATCCACGGGGCCCTATGTGTTTCCTATTCAGGCCAGTGCCTTATGAGCAGCATGCTGGGAGGCAGGAGCGGCAACCGCGGGATGTGTGCCCAGCCCTGCAGGCTTC
>JAKORJ010000092.1 GCA_029777885.1 Bacillota bacterium
GACAGTAAGGAAATAGAATTCTTCGAAGGTATGGCGCAATAAGGAGGTAAGCTTAAATGGCTATAAAGAAATATAATCCGACCTCCCCTGCCAGAAGACATATGACAGTTTTGAGCTTTGACGAGGTGACCAAGAAGGAGCCTGAAAAATCCCTCGTGGTCATCCTGAAGAAGAAGTCAGGCCGGAACAATGCAGGCCGCATAACTGTTCGTCATCAAGGCGGAGGTGCAAAGAGGAAATACCGCATAATCGACTTTAAGCGCGACAAGGACGGCATACCTGCAAAGGTCGCAGCTATAGAGTACGATCCGAACCGCAGCGCGTTCATCGCCCTGCTCAATTACGCAGACGGCGAAAAAAGGTATATAATCCAGCCCAACGGACTCAAGGTAGGCGACACGGTGATATCCGGCGAAGGCGCAGACATCAAGGTTGGCAACGCCCTACCGCTCAAGGATATTCCCGTTGGTACGGTCATCCACAACATAGAGCTTTATCCGGGCCGAGGCGGCCAGTTGGTCAGGTCCGCAGGCAACAGCGCCCAGCTGATGGCCAAGGACGGCAACTATGTACAGGTAAGGCTACCTTCCGGCGAGGTCAGGTATATCAGGTCCGAATGCAAGGCTACCATAGGACAGGTAGGCAATCTTGACCATGAAAACGTCACCCTGGGCAAGGCCGGCAGGAAGAGACATATGGGTATCCGCCCGACGGTCCGCGGTTCTGTCATGAACCCGGTTGACCACCCCCACGGCGGTGGAGAAGGCAGATCTCCCATTGGAAGACCTACTCCCGTTACTCCCTGGGGCAAACCCGCTCTTGGTCACAGGACCAGGAAGAAGAACAATCCCAACGACAAATATATCATCAAGCGCAGACATCAATAGTAGTCTACTTTATAGATGTTTTTGGCTGTGAAAGATTCGAAAGGAGGCATAACGGATGAGCCGGTCATTAAAGAAAGGACCCTTTGTCAGTCCTGATCTTCTTAAAAAGATTAGAGAGATGAATGCAACAGGTAAAAAGAC
>JAKORJ010000093.1 GCA_029777885.1 Bacillota bacterium
CTCGGTATCCGGCTTGAATTCCTTTCCGACTATGCTGCCTATGGGAAGCATGAGCTGGACACCCTTCTTCTCCGCTTTCTCCATCAGGCTCTTAGCCAGCTCTATCTTGTCTTCCTCGCAAATGGAATTGCCTATCTTGTATCCCTTTGCCTTGAGGAATGTGTAAGCCATACCGCCGCCGATTATGAGCGTGTCGACCTTGTCGATCAGGTTCTCGATAACGCTGATCTTGTCGGATACCTTAGCGCCGCCGAGTATTGCGACAAACGGTCTTTCAGGATTTGAAAGGGCTTTGCCCATTATCTCGATTTCCTTCTGGATCAGGTATCCGCAGACAGCCGGGAGGTAATCAGCTACTCCGGCAGTCGAAGCGTGCGCCCTGTGCGCGGTACCGAAAGCGTCATTCACATAGATTTCTGCAAGTGAAGCGAGTTCCTTTGCAAATGCCGGATCGTTCTTCGTCTCCTCTTTATGGAACCTGACATTCTCCAGCATCAGCACTTCTCCTTCCTTCAGCGCTGCTGCCTTTGCCTTTGCGTCAGGCCCTACGACATCATTTGCCATGATGACCGGCTGCCCAAGCAATTCGCTGAGCCTCACGGCTGTAGGCTTCATGCTGTATTTCTCTTCCGGCCCTTCCTTCGGCCTTCCGAGGTGGGAAACCAGTATAGTCTTTGCCTTGTTGTCGACAAGATATTTAATGGTCGGAAGTGCCGCCCTTATCCTCTTGTCGTCAGTTATATTGCGGTTTTCATCCAGCGGCACATTGAAGTCGACTCTGACGAGGACCCTATTGCCACTTACATCTATGTCCTCAATTGTCTTCTTGTTGTATAACGCCATAAAATCCACCCTTTCGAACTTCGTTTCGCGGCTTTTGATCCGCAACCGTCATAATCAAAAGGCCCGCCCTTTGACCACTCACTTGAGGTAAGGGCAAGAGCGGGCCCTGATCAGTCCTTAATGATCAAGAATTACTGTGCATCGACCTTTGCCATGTGCATGATGAGATCGAGGACCTTGTTTGAATAGCCCCACTCATTGTCATACCACGATACGAGTTTCACGAAATTGCTGTTGAGTGCGATACC
>JAKORJ010000011.1 GCA_029777885.1 Bacillota bacterium
CGCTAGGGTTTGCAGCTGGAAAAAAGCTTGCTGAAACCTTACAAAAACTATTATACGAGGAGTGATAATATGCCTGGCGACATGCCTATGGAGCAACTTGAAAAATACCTGGGGTGCAGCCCCAGACCGGAGGATTTCGATGCCTTCTGGGAGAAGTCCCTTGATGAAATGAAGGCGGTCAAGCCTGACATCAAGATTGTGCCTGCGGATTTCAGCACACCCTATGCCGAATGCTTCGACCTTTATTTTACCGGTGTCAGGGGAGGGAGGATACATGCAAAGTATCTGAGGCCCAGGAACTGCCCCGAGCCCCATCCTGCAGTTCTGCAGTTTCACGGCTACACATGGCATTCGGGTGAGTGGACCGAAAAGCTCGGGTATGCGGCTCTTGGCTATTCCGTATTTGCGATGGACTGTCGTGGGCAAGGCGGTTATTCGGATGAAACAGGCGGTGTCAGCGGATATACAGTTCACGGCCATGTCATCAGGGGCCTGAATGATTCACCTGACCGGCTCCTTTTCCGCCAGATATTTCTCGACGCGGCCCAGATGGCTTCAATAGCCATGGAAATGCCTGAGGTAGACCCCGGAAGGGTCGGCGCCATGGGTGGATCCCAGGGAGGAGCACTTGCCGTAGTTTGTGCGGCGCTGGAACCCAGGATCAGAAAGGTCGCCTCTGTAGCCCCCTTCCTTTCGGATTATTACGGGTCCTGGCAAAAAGGCGGGGGAACTGCCGGTGAGATCAAGAATTATTTCAGGCTATATGATCCGCAGCATAAAAATGAGGCGGAAGTATTCAGAAAGCTGGGTTACATAGACATACAGAACTTCGCGGACAGAGTAAGAGGGGAGACTGTTATGGTGGTCGGGCTTTCGGATGAATGCTGCCTGCCTTCAAGTGTATATGCGGTATACAACAAGCTGAAGGTCAAGAAAAAGATGTTCATTTATCCGGACTTTGCCCATGAGAACTATCCCGGCATCAACGACGAAATTTTCAAATTCATGATGGACCTGTGAATAAGAGTTTAAACGGGAACAACTGAATGGTTAAATGGAGGGAGCAGGCATGGACGAAAACCGTATTTATCTGCATGGCATATGGACGAGGTCGATCGGCGGGAGGGTTATTGATACTGTGCAAGTTCCGTCCGGTTATCCGCCTGTAGGGGAGTGTGATCTTGCTTATACTTTTGTCATTCCGGAAGAATGGCTGTCGGACAACAACAGGCGTTTATTCCTGTGCGTGGAGGGTGTACTGGCCAGCGGTGCTTTTACCATCAACGGGGTTTTGGTAGGCACTGCAGGTCCTTGGATCCCTTACCGTTTCGAGTTGCCAAAGGGACTGTTGGCAGCAAGGAATGAGATAAATGTGCATATCCATGACATAACGGATGAATTTGGGCCAACGCCCGGGCGCAGGTTTGACGCCGGCATTATCCGGGACATTTATATCGAAAGCCGTCCCCAAGTCTACCTTGAGGATTTCCACTTCAGGGCTGTCCTGGATGAGGCCTGTAGTAAGGCTACCTGTACGGTTGCAATTGAAGTCTGCGGGAATGATGATGCGACCGCAACCGTAATGTTGGCTGAAAAGGATGGAGGAAGGGTCATAGCCAAGGCATCTGCAAGCAGCCGGGCGCCTGCCGTATTCGAGGTCGACAGGCCCGGCTTGTGGTCGCCTGCCTCACCCAGACTTTATCGTATCACGGTCACGCTGGATGATGAGGATAAGGACTCGCTGACCGAGCTTGTGGGGTTCAGACGGATCGATGTCCGAGGCCAGGATTTTTATTTGAACAACCAACGGCTTATTTTAAAAGGTGTTTGCCGGCATGAATTCACATCGGCGAGCGGATACAGCCCCTCGTATGAAGAAGTGCGTTACGAGCTGTCCCTTATAAAGCATGCCGGCTTCAACTATATAAGACTTGTACATTCGCCTCAGGCAGCATGTGTGTGCCGTATTGCCGCAGAGCTCGGAATATTGGTTAGCGAGGAGCCAGGTACCTGTTTTCACGATCTCGGAGATGAAAAAATCTACACGCCTGCCCTCAAATGCCTGCAGGGTATGGTCAAGCGCGACAGGAACGTCCCGTCCATATTTGCCTGGCTTATTTACAATGAGTGCAACCCCAATACGGAATATGCGGTCAGGGCAGCTAAGATATGCCGCCAGCTCGACTCCGGATGCCGTCTGGGTATGGCCGATTGCTCGGGTAGGGATGACGATATCAAGGAAATGGTTTCGGCTGCAGACCTTACGTTTTACGGTATAAATGTCTATGCTTTCACCCCTGCGCAATATGTGTGCAAGATGGAGGTCTTCCGGGACCGACCGCTTGTCATAACCGAATGGGGCGGTTATCTGCTGCAGGGGAATCCCCGTTTGCTGAAAACCGTCTGTGATTCCTTCGTCCGTCATACAAGGGAGCATGAGCAACTTAGGATTGCGGGATGCAGTTTCTGGGTTTGGGCTGATTACGAGGAGCATTCCAGGGTGGATGGTGCGGCTCTCAGGGGCTGGACCGTTGAAGGTCTCCTGGATGAAAAGGGGGAACCGAAGCAGGATTTGCTCACTCTTTCGATGATGTGCTTTGATATGGATCATC
>JAKORJ010000094.1 GCA_029777885.1 Bacillota bacterium
AGACCTCAATATCAGCAGCTTTGTTGATGTAGCCAAGGTAAGCGAGGGTGACCTGTGCGTCGAGTGCGGCCATCCGGTGCGGATCAGCAGGGGCATCGAGGTGGGCAACATATTCCAGCTAGGCACAAAATACACCGAAAGCATGAACATGCGCTACACTGACGAAAAGGGCGAGCTGAAGACGCCTATCATGGGCTGCTACGGTATCGGTGTCGGAAGGCTCCTGGCTTGCATCATCGAAGACAATCACGACGAATACGGCCCCATCTGGCCGAAGGCTGTAGCCCCCTGGCAGGTGCACATCTGCATGCTGAACAATACGATCGAAGAGGTCAAAAATACAGGCTTTGAGCTGTACGATAAGCTCAGCGAAAGCTTCGAGGTCATCTTGGATGACAGGGGCGCCGCCGCCGGCGTGCAGTTTGCCGATGCTGACCTTTTAGGTGTACCGGTCAGGGTAATTGTCAGCAAGCGCAACCTGGATAATGGCAATGTAGAGATCGTGACCCGCGACAAATCAGTCAAGAAGGTCGTGCCCGTGGCCGAAGTATTTGACGAGGTCGCAGCTTTACTCAAGTAGCAGTAAAATTAAAGAGAGAACAATGCCGATGCAAAGTTTAGCCTGATATACGATATAGCAATCCTTTGAGACTTTGCTAAAATAGATAGATCAGCTACTCAAACAATGTAGTTGGTTGAGAATATATGGAAGAAATCTAGTGGAAGATCTTAGAGCCTGTTGATGAAGCGGAGGAAAAAGCGCTCCAGTGTCTGAGCGAAGCGAGTTTGGAGCGCTCCGAAGCGAATCTTACAGGCTCTTAGATTTGGAACGAAAATTTCTGGAATATTTCTCAACCATCCACTTTATTCCCTCGTCAGCAGCCCATGCATCTCCTCATTATCAAGCAGCTTGTCTCCCGACTCGATGCCGAACTGCTCCAGTATCTTCATGACGTTCTGGTTGTCAAAGGGCGTGAGGATAAAGGACTCCTCGGCGCATTCATTCACATACTGCGCAGCCTTGTCAGGCTCGATATTGGTCCTCGGACCGCCGACGCACCCGCCTATGCAGCCCATGCCCTCAATGAAGTTGGCTTCGACCTCTTCTCCCTTGTTCAGCTTGTCCAGTATCTCCTTGCACTTCTTGACCCCGTCCACCTTAATGGGCTTTAACTTGATGACCCTTTCGGGAGCCAGGCGGTTGACAATCGTCTTCACGGACCAGCTGACGCCTCCCGTCCTGCCGTACATCCTTCCGCCCATGGACGCCTGGTCCTTGTCATCGGGAGGCAGGTCCCTGAGGTTGATTTCCAGGGCATCGAAGATCTCCTTGAGCTCCCTGAAGTTTATGACAAAGTCAACTGCCCCTTCTATGTCCGGTTCCTTGATTTCAGCCTTTTTGGCTATGCAGGGCGCAATAAAGACCACCCGGGCATCCTTGTAAAGCCTTTTGAGGATCCTGCCCGAGGCGATCATCGGGGAAACGGACAAGGACATGTATTTCCGTATATCCGGATAGGATTTTTTGACCATGTTGATCCAGACCGGGCAGCAGCAGCTTGTGAGAAAAAAGTCCTTTTCGGTCTTGATCTGATCGTTGAACTCGATGGCTTCCTTTATGGTCAGGATATCGGCGAACATGGCTACTTCCACGAGGTCTTCAAAGCCCATGAGCTTGAAGGCCGTACGCAGCTTGCCCCATGTTATGTCTTCGCCAAACTGGCCGGCTATGGCGGGAGCGGCCACCGCAAAAACCGGTGTGGTTTTGTCCTTAAGCAGTTCAATGACCGGCAGGAACTCGACCTTGTCGGCGATTGCCCCGAAATCGCAGGAGGCGACACATCTTCCGCAGCTCAAGCATTTGTTGTTCTCTATGACAGGCTCCCTGGTACGCCTGTAAAGCCTGGTTTCATACAGGCCGACCTGGCATTCGCATTTCTCATCCTCGCAAAACCTGCAGGGGCCGTCGATATCCGCGATGACCGGATGCTTCACCCTTTCAGACCGTTTAACAAAATCCAACTCATCGCTGAAGCCGGGATCAGCCTTTGGGTCCTGGCCCATAGCAACCCTGATGTGGTTTTCTATAAATGGTATTTCATCCTCTTCAAAACCGTATTTTGTCCGGATATACCGGGCCAGCTCCTCAAGGTCATCGGCCGTGTTCAGGCTGCCGTTCCAGTACCGTTTTACAAGCTCATGCAATATAAACATGCGTTTGCGGGTAAATTCCTTATACCTTTCTTCCATGCCGTCACTTCCTCCTGTTATCTAACATCAAAATCCAACGTTAAACCAGAAGAGCTCACAATTATTTCTATTTTGCCCATGATTATTTTCATTTTATCACGCTAATAAGACAAAAACAGACTTTTAAATACATTGACATGTTAGTTTCTCTACAATAAAATGTTGAAGGTGCCTTGTATGGAAGTATATAAAATAAAAGTAATATATTGTCGATTTGTAGGGGTTTTTGGAGGGGTAACACATGAAAAATCTGCGAAGCTCTGGAATTGACTTGATAGGCAGCATTTCATGGGGTACTCATATAGGGCAGCTATACACAGATATCGAAGAATATTACAAAACCATGATCCCATTTATCAAGGCAGGCCTGTTGGACAATGAACTGTGCATATGGATCTATTCTAACAAAACCTGCTACGAAGAGGTAAAAGAAAGGCTGAAAACGGGCATTCCGGATATCGACACCTATATAACAGGTGGTCAACTGCTTATCAAATCCCATGTTGAATGGTATTTAAAAAACGGTAAGTTTGATGCTGATATCACAAGCAAGCATTGGAGCCGGCATTTATCGCTGGCACTGTCACAGGGCTACGATGGCCTGCGTGCTGTCGGAGATACTTCCTGGATCGAAATCAATGACTTTGATAAGATCAACATATACGAGGAAGGCATTAGCAAAGACATAACCGAGCTGCCCTTCATAGTAGCATGCTTGTACGATGCCCGTATGCTGAGTACTTATGAAATAGCTGAGATAATCAAAAATCATACGTTTACTGTTGTCAGGTATAAAGATAAATACAAGCTTATACATAATACAGGATTGCAGATCAAGGAGCAAATCAAAGAACGAAGCATGGAAATGTACAAGCGCCTTGTGCAGTTCTTACCGGTTTCTATAATCATCCACGACGAAACCAGGATACATATGTGCAACCAATCAGCTGTGGCGCTTACAGGCCTTAAATCGACCCATGAGCTCCTTGGCAAACGCTTGCTTGACCTTGTTCCGCCGACTTTGAGAACTAAAGCCCGGGAGCATTTGAGGAATGCAATGCACAGCAGTGCTGAATCTAGCTACCTGCAGAGCGAGATCCTTTGCAACTGCGGAGAAATAAAGCCGGTCAAGATAGTAACGATACCATACGGCCTTGGTGAATCCAATCTGCTCTTATCGGTTATTATGGACCTTACGCCTTTCATGAGGATAAATGAGCTGATCGAGGATGTAGAGCGCCACAAGCAGCTTCTAAACCTTTCCCTGGAGTACAACAGATTGAAGACCGAGTTTTTCACCAATATATCCCATGAGCTGAGGACGCCTTTAAATGTCATCCTTTCAGTCATACAGCTGCTCAAGCTGCAGAGCGAACGGCTGAACAACTGGGATATCGAGAGCAAATATATCGATATGATGAAGCAGAACTGCTACAGGCTGATAAGGCTGGTAAACAACCTTATAGATATCACTAAGATCGATTCGAACTATTTCCATCTGGAATTGCGAAACTATGATATCATCAAGCTTGTCAGGGACATTACGAACTCTGTAGCCGAATATGGCAAACAGAGGGGGCTTTATATACATTTCAGCTGCAACAGTGCATCAAAGGTGATGGCCTGCGATCCGGACCAAATCGAGCGGATCCTATTGAACCTCTTGTCAAATGCTATAAAATACACACCCTCCGGCGGCAGCATCTGGGTGGATGTATATGCGGGGGACAATGCCCTCGACATCAGAGTCAAGGATACAGGGATCGGCATACCAAAGGATAAGCAGCAGTATATATTCGACAGGTTTATGCAGGTCAGCAGCTCCACCATGACCCGGGAGAAGGAAGGCAGCGGGATCGGCTTGTCCCTGGTCAAAGCGCTAGTGGAAATGCATAATGGGACAATCAGCCTGATAAGCGAACCGGGAGCAGGCAGTGAGTTTATAATCAAGCTGCCCATCAGGCTTATTGATATCGAAGAGCCCTGTCGCATCAATTCCTGTCCCGAGTTCAACCATGCAGAAAGGCTTGTTGTTGAGTTTTCCGATATATATTCCTGAGGACTTATCTCTTTTAGGAGCTTGATTTATATCACAGCGGCTTTGCAAACCGCTGTTTTTGCTTTTCTCAGGCTTTATTGCATGTTTAGCCTCAAAGCCCTATGTGGTATTATATTCATGATCGATTATACTTAGGAGGGCTTGCCATGTCGCAGGAAATACGCCTTTCACATAACGATATACACATCGTGCTTGAGATAACGGATGAAAAGGATGTCAGGCTATTGCACTTTTCCCCGAACCCCTACGCGGAAACCATGCACAAGGATGCTGAGCAGCGGAAACGGTCCCGGCTGGTGGAGGTCCAGGTAAGCGGCGAAAACCAGGATGACCACCATGGCATAAAGCATACCCGGACAAACCCCGGATTTTTGCTTGAGTACGTTGAGCATAGGGATTTTGTAAACTCTACAGGGCGAAAGATTGAAATAATGCTCGAAAAGGACGGCCTTTATGTGACATGCCACATGCAGTTCATGGGCGATCTGCCCGTGGTCAGGTCCTGGACGGAAGTGAAAAATGCCTCGAAAGAAAACAAGGGGCTTGAGTACGTGTCATCCTTTGCCCTGTCAGGCATCGAAAAGGAGGGCCTGAAGCCATACCCTGGCAAGTGCAATATATATATCCCCCACAACACCTGGTACGGGGAGGGGCAGTGGCGCAGGTATACCCCCGGTGAACTTGGCCTGAACCCGGTCAACTTCAACACCTTAAAGCGCATCCAGGTCAGCAGCAGGGGCACCTGGTCCACATATGAATACCTACCCATGGGCTGCTTTGAGAATACGGAATGCGGCACCATGCTTTTCTGGCAGATAGAGCACAACGGCTCATGGTCCTGGGAGATCGCGGACCAGGCAGGGCTTCTGTACCTGCAGCTCTCCGGTCCCTCTGAGACCGAGTCTGCCTGGTACAAGGAGCTCAAGCCCGGCGACACCTTTGTGTCCGTACCGGCTGCAGTCGGGATAGTCCAAGGCGGGTTTGACGAAGCCATGGCAGCCCTCATCCAGTACAGGCGGCTCATAAGACGGCCAAATGAGGACAATGTGAAGCTTCCTGTCATCTTCAACGACTATGCCAACTGCCTGAATGGCGACCCCACTACTGAAAAGCTCCTGCCCCTGATAGACGCGGCAGCGGAGGCAGGCTGTGAGTATTTCTGCATCGATGCGGGCTGGTATTCCGACGGTGAATGGTGGGACGGGGTCGGCGAATGGCTGCCTGCACCGGGAAGGTTCCCGGGCGGGATCAAAGAGCCCCTGGACTATATCAGAAGTAAGGGCATGATACCGGGGCTCTGGCTGGAGCTCGAGGTAATGGGCATAAACTGCCCCCTTGCAAAGAAAGTGCCTGACGACTGGTTCTTCAAAAGGCATGGCAGGCCGGTCATGGACCATGGAAGGTACCAGCTGGATTTCAGGAACAAGGAGGTCAGGGACCATGCTGACCGGGTGATCGACCGCCTGGTAAAGGAATATGGCGTGGGCTACATTAAGATGGACTACAACATAAACGGCGGCCTGGGGACGGAGGTCAACGCCGACAGCTTTGGCGACGGGCTTCTTGAGCACAACCGGGCATATTTAAGCTGGCTGGATAGCGTCTTTTCGCGGTACCCTGACCTGGTCATCGAAAACTGCGGCAGCGGCGGCATGAGGATGGACTATGCCCAGCTCTCCCGCCACAGCATCCAGTCGGTCACCGACCAGTCGGATTACAGGCAAATGGCCCTGATAGCGGCTGCAGCGCCTTCTGCCGCAACGCCGGAGCAGTGTGCCATCTGGTCATACCCGAGTATGGCCGGGGATGCCGAAGAGGTCGTCTTCAACATGGTCAATGCCATGCTGATGCGCATACATCAAAGTGGCCACCTTGCCTACCTGCCTGAGGAAAATCTTGCCTTAGTGCATGAGGGGATAGGCTATTACAAGAGGATAAGGCAGGACATCCCGAGGTCCCTGCCCTTCTGGCCACTGGGCACGCCCACCTATGGCGACGGCTGGACAGCCCTGGGCCTTATGTGCGGTGACAAGGCATACCTTGCCGTCTGGCGCTTAAATGGTCCGGAGAGCGTTGTCGAGCTCCCGATCGGGCATTTCAAGGGCAAGGACATGAAGGCATACTGCGCATATCCGGCCGGAAAAGCAGCCGGGCTTAAGGGACAGGCCAACTTTATTTGGAACAAGGCCTCAGGCAGCTTTTCCGTGGAGCTTCCGGCCATGTATACTGCCAGGATATTTGAGCTTGTCGTAGAGTAAGCAAAACAAAACAGCGTTTAGATAAACAGATTTGAAAAAGCCTGGCATATTCCAATTTGCAGAAGTATAGCAGATTATAATTCGGAGGGCGTTTGCCGTGGATATAACAAGCATCGAAAGCTGGGAAAGGCGAAAGGATGCCTTAGCCCTGTATTCTGGTGAGGCATGCATCGAGCTTTCCTTTGTACAGAATGATATCTTGACAATAAGGGCTTTCAGGGGTCTTGCAGCCCGCAATACGAGTGATCCCGATCCAAGGGATCCGGAAGATGGAAGCCTGGTCCTCGCCGGGCAGCCTCAGTGGATGGATTTCGGCCTGAAGCAAAAAGAAAATCAGCTGGTCATGAAAACAGACTGCCTGACAATCGAGGTTTCAATGGACCCCTTTGAGCTGTGCGGGTTGGACAAGGCGGGGCATGAGGTATTCAAAAGCGCCCGTCCCTTTGTGACCATCGGAGAAGGCAGGATCACGGCAAGGTTCAGCTTAAAGCCCGATGAAAAGGTATACGGGCTGGGCCAGGACCCCATGGGCAATCTCAACCAACGGGGCTATGAGCGGAGGATGTGGCACCAGTGGGGCGGCCATCGGCGCAGCGGCAACGGCGGCATACCCTTTTACATATCCTCTGAGGGCTGCGGTGTGCTGTTAAACAGTTCCTATCCTTCCCGTTTTGCCATAGGTGAGGCCAAGGTCGCAGTGCCCGACAGGATGGGGGAGATCATGGCGCCTGCGCCCTGGAGCTGGGACGAGCACAGCGGGGAGGGTGACCCCGATACCGCAGCCATCCTGCTCGACCATGACTTCATGGAGCTCTCCATCATCTGCCGCGGGGATGTGGATCCCATAATAAGGGGATATTATGAGCTCACGGGCTTTCCCCCGCTTCTGCCCAGGTGGGCTTATGGCTTCATCCAGTGTAAAAACCGCTACCGGAGCCAGGATGAGCTCATAAAAGTAGCCAGGGAGTTCAGAAAGAGGGGCATACCCTGCGATGCGTTGGTCATAGACTGGCTGTGGTTCAGGGAGTTTGGCGACCTTGAATGGGACGAAAGGTCCTGGCCTTATCCTGAAGGCATGTTCAGGGAGCTTTCAGATATGGGCTTTAAGGTGCTGTCAGCCCAGCATCCCTTTATCAGCGAAAGGTCCAAATGGTTCGGTGAATACAAGGAAGCAGGATTTTTGAACGAGGCGCCGGAAGGCAAGCGTATAACCTATGACCACTCAAACCCGGCTGCCCGTGACCACTGGTGGAGCAAGGTCAAAAGGCTCTATGACCAGGGCCTGCGGGGCTACTGGACAGACATGGGCGAGCTCGAGGAGCATTTTCCGGGTACAAGGTCCCACATGGGCAGTAGGGAAAAGGTCCACAACATATACACCCTGCTCTGGTCAAAGGGGCTGTATGAAGGACAGCGCAGGGACACGGCGGACCGCGTTTTCATACTCCTGCGAGCGCCCTATGCCAGCGCGCAAAGGTACGGTGCTGTGCTTTGGTCCGGGGACATCGATGCCACCTGGCAGGTGCTGAAGGAGCAGGTAGTCATCGGGCAAGGAGTCTGCCTGTCGGGGCAGCCCTGGTGGACCACTGACATAGGCGGTTTCCTGACGGGCTATGACTTTACGCCGGAGCTCTACGTGCGCTGGATGGAATGGGGAGCCTTTTGCCCGATATTCAGGACCCATGGCACAAAGCCGGACAACGAGCCCTGGGCCTATGGCCCCAACGTTGAACGGCTGTGCAGGGAAATCATCGGCCTAAGATACAGCCTGATGCCCTATATTTACAGCTGCGCCGCTATGGTCACGCGAAAGGGCAGTCCCATGATGCGGGCAATGTGCGTTGATTTTGCCAATGACCCAAAGGCAGTGGAGCAGGTTTACCAGTACATGTTCGGGCCGTCAATACTGGTGGCTCCGGTATTGGAAAAGGGCGCCCGTATCCGGGAGGTCTATCTGCCGAAAGGCGTCTGGTATGACTTTTACAGCAGCTGGAAATACAGGGGGCCTGGATTTGCATCAGTAGCTGCACCCCTTGGCAGGATACCCCTTTTCATAAAGGGCGGCAGCATCATACCTATGGGCGATGAATATGATCATGAGGGCCAAAAAGCTGGTGACGAGCTTATGGTCCACATTTATCCGGGCGCAGATGCGACCTTTGAGCTGTACGACGATGACCATCAGACCTACGCCTATGAAAAAGGGGAGTACAGCCTACTCAGGATAGAATACACTGAGCATGCGGCTGGGAAGGAGGATCTATCAGGTCCAGAGAAACCGACCGGTGTCAGGGTGATCAGGCTGAGTCCCTCAGGAAGCTTTACCGATGCAACCTGGGCTTACAAGCAAATACAGCTTGTCATCCATGACTGCGATAGCCCTGTGAAATTTGTCCTGGCGGACGGTTCGCCTGTCTCCTTCGATTACGACCATGAGAACAGGCTCATTACCATCAGCCTTGATGAAACCTGGATGCAGAAAGAGGTCGAGGTCCGCATATGCTTTATAAGTACTACTGCTATGGATGCAGGAGCAGATGCGTTTGAGCAGGATTTTATAAATATGCTAAAAGAGGGCATAAAACTCTATGCCAATGCCGATATGGAAAGCAGCGGGGAGGTTACAGTCAACCTGCTGGCAGAACTCCCGAACATGAACTTCAATGCCGACGAAGGAACGGTTGAACTGTCTGCGGCCTTGAAAGTCCCAAAGGAATGGGCGATAGAGCATTCCGACCGCACCATTCACGAGCTTGGCACCTACCAGGCACGGATCCCCCATACGGAGGATAGACAGACGTGTGTTATAAAAGTCAGCGGTGATTGCCCAGGCCTGGCTCAGCTTAAGTGGACAGTCAAGCCCTATGGGACAGCCCTGCCCCTTGTTTCATATGGCGTGATCGACGTGGAGTGTAGGCTAAACGGTACCCTCATTTTTAACAGATCCTTGCCCGTCGAATGGGGCAGCGGCTGGGCGACTCGCTGGACCCTGGCAGGGGTGTTTGACAACAGCGGCAATGACGGCCTTGACCGGGCAGCAGGCCCGGAAGAAGACCCGGAGCGTTTGGAATATGAGGATAAGGGATCAGCCATTGCCTGGGTCAGGGACGAGGCGGCGGAGTTCAACTGCTTCGGCTACGTGGACCTAAGAAGGCTTGGGGTACACCATGCTGAAAATGAGGTCATACACGGGATGGCCTATGCCAAATGCCGGGTATGGAGCCCGGACGACAGGGAAGCATACATGAAAGCGGCGGCAGAGCAGGGCATAAAGGTATGGATAAACGGGGCCGAGGTCTTCAGGTCCGCGGATGTGGTGCTCAAATCCCTCCTGCCTGAGCCTGTGATCCTCAAGAAAGGCTGGAACAGCCTGCTAGTCAAGGTAGTGGTTCACAATGAAAGGCCATACAGCGGCAGGGAGTTCGGCTTTAATTTCAGGCTGGTTGACCAAAATGGCAAGGTCATGGACGACCTGAAGTACTGTCCGTGAAATTTACTGGCATCCCAATAGCCAAGGTTGTATAATCAGGATGAGGACTGTGGTTGGATAAAGCCGATCATGTTATCAACATTAAGTTAAGAGTTAAGAAAAGGAGCGAGGAAGAAATATGAAGATCAAGCTGCTTGGAACAGGGGCCTCGGAAGGCGTGCCCGCAGCGTTTTGTTCCTGCAAGGTCTGCAAAAATGCCAGGGAAAAAGGTGGCAAGGATCTGCGCACCCGCAACCAGGCCATAATCAATGCCACTTATCTTATAGACTTCCCCCAGGACACCTATTTCCATTCGATAAAATATAACATCCCCATGGGGGATATTGAGCATGCGATCATAACCCATGCCCATGAGGATCATTTTTACACCTTTGAGCTCAACCACAGGTGCCCGCCCTTTGCCCATGGCACCGAGGTACATCCGCTCAACATCTACGGCCCGGCATCCGTTGCCGAGAAATACGCAAAGCTGGAGCCGCCCATTGATGAAAAGTATGTAAAGATGCATCAGCTAAAAGCCTTTGAGACATATCGCATAGGGGACCTGGATGTGACCCCCCTTCCCGCGATGCACGGCGGAGACGATATGGAATGCTTCATATACATAATAGAGGACGGCAAAAGCAGGCTCCTTTACGGCCATGATACCGGCCTGCCGCCCCAGGAGACCATGGAATTTATCAAAACGAAATACTTCAACTGCGTCATCCTGGACTCAAATGCCGGCTTTGAAAAACCAGGCAAGTACCACATGAATATCCCTGACAACATCCAGCTCAGGGATGAAATGCTGAAGGCCGGCTGTATAGACAACAATAGCAAGGTAGTTATCACCCACTTATCCCACAACGGCCTGCTGACCCATGAGCAGTTTGAAAGGGTAGCCCTGGAAAACGGCTTTATAGCCGCCTACGACGGAATTGAGATCGAATTTTAGGAAGCGGAAAACCAATGCGCTTTGAACTGAAGTATGGAAAATCCAACCTCCCGTTGACTGTAAAGGACAGCGACCTTGCAGGCGTACTTATGCCAAACGACCTGACTGTCGGAAGGACGGGCATAGACGAGCTTAGGCGCGCCATGGAAAACCCCATCGGGACAGGGAGGCTCAAAAGCATTGTAAAGCCCGGTGAAAGAATCGTCATAATCACCAGCGATATCACGCGGCCTGTGCCATCAAACCTCATGCTGCCCGTAGTCCTGGAGGAACTAGAGGCAGCCGGGGTGAGCAGGGACGATATCACCATCGTATTTGCCCTGGGCAGCCACAGAAAGCATACGGAGGCTGAAAAAAGGCACCTTGCAGGAGACTGGGTCTATGAAAGCTACAGGTGCATCGACAGCGACCCTTCAGATTGCGTCTATGCAGGCACTACTTCCTTCGGGACTCACGTGGATATTTTCCGTGCCGTTTATGAGGCCGACCGGCGCATATGCCTGGGCAACATCGAATATCATTACTTTGCGGGGTACAGTGGCGGCGCCAAAGCCCTCATGCCCGGGGTGTCGTCCTTGAGGGCTATACAGGCCAATCACAGCAAGATGCTCATGGAAGGCGCCAGGATCGGAGAGCTGTCCGCCAACCCCATCAGGCTTGATATTGAGGAAGCAGCCAGGCTAGTCCATATAGATTTCATACTGAATGTGGTCCTGGACGAAAACAAGCAGATCGTAAAGGCAGTAGCCGGGCATTACATAGAGGCCCATAGGGCCGGCTGCGAGTTCCTGGACAGCTTTTACAAGGTAAGGATCCGGGAGCAGGCTGATATAGTCGTGGCATCCGCGGGCGGCTATCCCAAGGATATAAACCTGTACCAGGCGCAAAAGGCCCTGGATAACGCTGCCCATGCGGTTAAACCGGGTGGAGTCATAATTTTGGTCGCAAGCTGCAGCGAGGGCTACGGGAGCGAGGTCTTCAAAAGGTGGATCGAGGGCGCTGATGCCCCCGAGGACCTGATTGATGGCATCAGGAAAAGGTTTGAGCTAGGCGGCCACAAGGCAGCGGCGATAGCGAAGGTCAAGACCGTGTGTGATATCTACCTGGTGTCCGATATGCCGGAGGATATGGCAAGGAAGGCTTTCATGAAGCCGTACAGCAGCTTGCAAAAAGCTTATGATGACGCAGCAGGCAGCCTGAAGGAACGGAAAACGATCATCATGCCATATGGGGGCTCAACATTGCCAGTGGTGGAATGAAATTTTTGTAAAAAGCAAGTTCATCCATTGTGCAAAAGTAAGGTGTTGTTATATACTTAGAGTAAACGATTACCTGACACGAACAATATGTATATAAGGGGGTTTCTATATATGATCAAAGTAGGAGTTGCAGGCTATGGTGTCATTGGCCAGAGGCTTGCGGACGGAGTGGCATTACAGAAGGACATGGAGCTAGTTGGCGTGGCCGACGTCAGGCCCACGCTGGCAGTAAGGGCTTTAAAGGAAAAGGGCATGCCCTATGACCTTTATAATGCAGCGCCCGAAAACCAGAAGCTCTTTGATGAGGCCGGAATCAAGATATCCGGCACCCTGGAGGACCTGGTCCAAAAGGTTGACATAATGCTTGACTCGACCAGCGCAGGCGTCGGGGAAAAGAACAAGGAGCTCTATGCCAGGTACGGCAAAAAGGCTATTTTCCAGGGCGGCGAGAAAAACAGCGTTGCTGACGTATTCTTCCATGGCTATGCCAACTATGAAAAGGGTGTAGGCAAGCAGTTCTTGAAGCTTACCTCCTGCAATACCACCGGCCTTATCCGTGCGGTGGATTGCCTGGACAAGGCTGTCGGTGTCAAAAAGGTGGCCATAACCATCATCAGGCGGGTTGCCGACCCCGGTGACTACCACAGGGGCCTTACCAATGCCCTGCAGGTCGATAAGGCACC
>JAKORJ010000095.1 GCA_029777885.1 Bacillota bacterium
TCAATATTCCTTTCAAACAAGCCCAGAGTATTGGGATTGGTCAGCATAAGGCCCGCTACATCTTCCCCCAGCGCGGCTTTAAGATCATCCAGGTCGATCTCCCCGTCTTCATTTGATTTTACCTGGGTGACTTTAAAACCGACCATGCTGGCGCTGGCAGGATTGGTGCCATGGGCTGTATCGGGCACGATTATGCGGTTGCGCTTTACGTCTCCCCTATGCAAGTGATAGGCCTTGATGATCATCAAACCGACTGCTTCGCCCTGGGCACCTGCCGCAGGCTGGAGGGAGAAGGCAGACATGCCCGTTATTTCGCAGAGCATCCGCTCCATATGGTGCATGAGCTTTAATGCCCCCTGGACCGTGCCTTCCGGTTGCAGAGGGTGGACATCAGCAAAGCCAGCTAGGCTTGCTGCATCCTCATTGAGCTTGGGGTTGTATTTCATAGTACATGAGCCCAGGGGATACATCCCTATGTCAACAGCGTAGTTTTTCTGCGACAGATTGGTAAAATGCCTCACCACATCGACCTCACTCACCTCAGGCAAGGCTGCGTCCTCTGACCTTAGGAAATTTTCGGGTAGAGCTGTCTCAGGAACATCTAGCCTGGGTAGGCTGTATGCCTTTCTCCCCTTCCTTGAGCATTCAAAAATCAGGCTGTCATAGTTCATTTCAATCCCTCCAATACACTGCACAGGGTGTCGATTTCCTCGCGGGTCCGCTTTTCAGTGACGCAGTATAAAATGGTATTCTTAAGCTCCGGATAGTATTTTTCCAGCGAAAGGCCTCCGATAATGCCGTTTTTAAGCAAGGAATCCTGTATCAGGCCAGGGTCAATGTCAGATGTTACCGGGAACTCCATAAAGAACGGCTGATCATATGCCAGCTTGTACCTGCCTGACCTGGTCATGGCTGATGCTGCATAGTGGGCCTTATGCCAGCACTGCAAGGCGATTTCCTTGATGCCTTCCCTGCCTACTGTCGATAAGTATATGCAGGCTGCCAGGGCGTTCAGTGCCTGGTTTGAGCAGATATTAGATGTTGCCTTTTCACGGCGTATATGCTGTTCCCTGGTCTGCAGAGTGGATACAAAGCCCCTTTTCCCATTTACATCCTGGGTCTGGCCGATTATCCTGCCTGGCATCCTCCTGACCAGGGCCTTTTTGCAAGCTATGAAACCAAGCCCGGGGCCTCCAAAGGACATAGGGCTGCCCAGTGATTGTCCCTCGCCTACAGCTATGTCTGCATTCCATTCGGCAGGGGTCTTTAGAATACCAAGTGAAATGGGATCGACAGATATGACAAACAGCGCTTTATTTTCATGGGCGGCTTTTTCCGCTTCACTCAGATCCTCAATGAAACCCAGGAAATTTGGCGATTGAACCAAGATGGCCGCTGTATTGCTGCCGGCTTTTTTATTCAGGGCTTCAATGTCCGTGACGCCATCCTGCATGGGTATGTCGATCAGTTCTATACCTTTGGTATTCAGGTAGGTCTTCAATACTCGCAGGCTTTCCGGGTTCACTGTTTCCGAGACCAGGACCTGATCCCTTCCGGTCGCATCGACCGCCATCAGCGCAGCCTCAGCCAGCGCGCTCGCCCCGTCGTAAAGAGACGCATTGGATACATCCATGCCTGTCAGGGCGCAGATCATAGACTGGTATTCGAATATTGCCTGCAGGGTACCCTGGCTTATCTCAGGCTGATAGGGGGTATACGCCGTGTAAAACTCAGACCTGCTTACTAAGTGCTTTACGATCGCAGGGATATAGTGGTCATAAACACCTGCTCCCAGAAAAACTGCTGCCTTTGAGGCATCCAGGTTTTGATCAGCCAGGTCCTTCAGCCAGGCCATCACTTCTAACTCCGATTTAGGAGGATCCAAATCGAGCCTGGTCTTGAGCCGTATATTTCCCGGTATATCCTTGAACAAATCCTCTACATCGTCCAGGCCGAGCTTGTCAAGCATATAGCGTATGTCGTTGTCCGTCGCCGGCAAATATGGAAACATAACACTATTCCTCCTGATTGCAGTAGGCTTCGTATTCCTCCGATGACATCAGATTATCCAGATCAGCGTGGTCTGCCAGCTCCAGCATGACCATCCAGCTCCCGTACGGGTCCTCGTTTACCCTCTCCGGGTTGTTTGTTAGATCCGTGTTGACCTCGACCACTCTGCCGGAGACCGGAGTATAGATGTCGGAGGCAGCCTTGACAGACTCCACCACGCCTATTGAATCACCGGCATTGAATTCATCACCGGGTTCAGGCAGCTCAAGAAATACTACATCGCCAAGCTCGTGCTGCGCCTGGTCTGTAATGCCTATGTAGGCTATGTCGCCATCTACCTTTACCCATTCGTGATCCTTGGAATAATATAAACCATCAAGCACCAACATTATAATTCCTCCTCATTTTTTATATTTTTTCGAATAGAATGGGATCTCGACCGTGACAGCCTTCAGGGCTTTGCCCCGGATCATCACTTCAATAGCTGTACCGGGTGCGTCATAGTTTTGGTCTAGGAAGGCAAGGCCGAGGTTCTTTTTCAAAGTGGGAGAGAAATAACCTGTTGTTACATAACCGATCTGCCTGCCGTCCTTAAATACCTCATAACCGCCGCGCGGTACTCCCTTGTCCGTCATCTCAAAGCCTGTCAGCCTTCTCGCAGCACCACCGGCCAGCTGTTCAAGCAATGCTGATTTGCCCATGAAATCCTCTTTGTCGAGCTTTACGAACTTGTCCAGCCCGGCTTCTAAGGGTGTGATGCTTTCAGACAGCTCGTGGCCATATAGGGGCAGGCAGGCTTCAAACCTCAGCGTATCTCTGCAGCCAAGGCCCGCAGGTTTAAGGCCGAAAGCAGCGCCTTTTTCAAGCAGGTATTCCCAGATTGCCGGAGCATCCTTTGGGTCTAAATACAACTCAAACCCGTCCTCGCCTGTGTAGCCGGTGCGTGATACCAGGCAAGGGATACCGTTGATCCTGACGGTCTCTGCAAAATGGAAAAACTTCATCTCGTTTGCCTCAAAGCCGCAGGCATTCATTATATCAGCGGCTAAAGGGCCCTGTAGGGCTACCTGGGCTGTCGAATCCGAAAGATCAGTGACAGTAAGCTCATAACCTGCAGCCTGCTCCTTGATCCACTCATGGTCCTTGTTACGGTTTGCTGCATTGACTATGATCCAGTATTTGTCCTGTGAAAACCGGTAAACCAGTACATCATCGACAGTGCCGCCCTTGTGGTTCAGCATCAGGGAATATTGCACCTTGTTATTTGCGAGCCTAGACAGGTCATTGGATAAAAGCCTGTTTAAGAAATGAAGGGCATCCTTGCCTGTCACCTCGATCTCGCCCATGTGGCACACATCAAACAGTCCGGCTGCATCTCTGACCGCATGATGCTCAGGTATTATGCCTTCAAAGTAAAGAGGCATAGCCCAGCCGGCAAAATCTACTAGCTTCGCCTTGTCCTTATATGTATCGAACAGAGGTGTCTTCAAAAGTCCATCCATATCGATCCCCTCCTCGTTTAGTCGGAAATATGA